>CAIXIN010000162.1 GCA_903919545.1 uncultured bacterium
CATTTGACCGATTTTAGACATAAAGGTTCTTGTCCCAAAAAACATACCTTCTCTTCTTACACCAGTTCTCTTCGCATCATATTCCGCAATATCAGCGATGACCGCATTAGGTAAGATCCCAAAGACAGCCATAGGAATAGAAGCTAAGGCAACCAATAGATAAGCTTGAAGTGTTGTAGAGATCGGCATCATCCCCATAAACGCTCCTGCAATATACACAAACACAAACATCACGAAGGCTCCTAATAGTAAGCTTTTCTTGCCTACTTTCTTAGCCAATAGATTAACAGGGACATAGAAGATAAAGGATCCTACACCTAATAGAATAAACAAGGTCCCAAACATCGTATCCGGTAATTTAAGTAAGACCGTAATATAGTAGAGCAAAGACGATTGAAACATCGTCACGGCGACCCAATAGACCAAATCCGATAAAGCAAACACTGTGAATTCACGATTAGCGAAAGTAGCCTTGATGGATTCCATCATCTTCATCTCTGAAGGTACAGATTCACAGTAACGTTTCTCATCGATCGCAAAGACAGGGATCAACATAAAGACCATCGCAATTACCGATAGAATCGCTATCGCAATTCTTACCGCGACATCCGGTGTATACCCCATCCCAATGAACACATTCCATAAGGTAGGAGCTTGAGAAGCTACCGCTGCCCCTAAGAACCAAGTTACTGAAATCAAGGTCGATAGATTCAATCTTTCTTGAGGTGTATGACCAAGTTCAGACAGTAAGGCAAAGAAAGGTGTCACATACATTGTAATGAATAAATAATACAAGGTGATGGATACGATCAAGAAGACCGCATTCCATGGACTTTCTGAATTAAAGGGAGACCAAAACACCAATACAGTAGATATGGCTACAGGAACCGCTGAGTTTCTCATAAATGAGATTCGGCGGCCTTTTTTAGATTTACTACGATCGCTTAATGTGGCGATCCAAGGATCTGTGATTGCATCCCAGAAACGACCAAACATCGTAATGGCCCCAATAATACTGACAAAGCCAAAGAATGTGATCTGAGGAATAAAGATAGATATCCCAGATTCTTTCGTTGGGATATAATAGAAAATCAAATACGATCCAATCAATCCAGATAAGAGTGACCATCCGAATTGACCCAAAGCATAAGCAATCTGTTTAGACAAAGGCAGCTTTTCTTTCATTTTTTTCTCCCTACCCTTTCGGGTTTCTTATATAGGTTCTCGCCATATCTATGACGATCTTTACTTGATCCAACTTCCCTATCAATTCATCCTCATCGATGATGTCTCCTCTTAGAGTCAACTTTTGAGCCAAACTCATCAATGTATGCGTGATCGTATAATAGAAGGCTTCTAAATCTAGATCATTTCTAATGGATCCATCCTTTACACCATCACTCAACGACTTCATAAACAATGATTTCGTTGAGCCTATGGTTTGGGCATAGCTCGATAAACGACTTTGAGCAATGGATTGACCAACGATGAAATTATCGAAGTATTCTAAAAAACGCAAAGCTGAAGGAAGCTCAAGATATAGCTGAGGTGTTACATTGAGATAACGCATGACTTGATCTAATCCGTTTCCTTTTAGTGATGCATCTTCCTTGATGACATCAAAATAAGGATTGATTTGATTCTTCCATAAACAATTGGCTGCCGCTAAAGCCAAATCGAATTTCGTTGATAAATATCGATAAACTGAGGCTACACCCACATCCGCTTTTTGGGCAACCATCAACATGGTGGTATTTTCTATACCTTGGGTACTAAATAACTCTAACGCAGCTAAAACAACTTCATCGATGCGTTGTTGTTTAACCCCTTCTTTAATGAGATCCTTGTCTTTGTTTGATGTCATGTTTTTAATTGATAGTGTGACTATCACTCTTAAGTTTATTATATCACAGTGTCTCATCCTGTATACATTGAATTTCATATAAAATAAGCAGAGTTAAGCTTAGTTCATTGTGTGAGCCTAATAAATAAGCGTATAATTTTGGTGTTAAATAGGAACCAATCAACATGAACAGTATCATCGAATTCAAAGGCGTTAAGAAACATTATAAAATCGGAGAAGTTACCATTGAAGCCCTTAAAGGGGTAGATTTTACAATCAAAAAAGGTGAATTCGTGGTGATCTTAGGTGCCTCTGGCGCTGGTAAATCAACCATCCTTAATCTATTAGGAGGTATGGATACAGCAACTTATGGGGACATCATGGTTCAAGGCGAAAACATCACGAAATATAAGGATAAGAAGTTGACTCAATATCGAAGAGAAAAGATTGGCTTTGTCTTTCAATTCTACAATTTGATTTCAAATTTAACCGCATTAGAAAATGTAGAATTCGCTTCGGCCGTTTCGAAAAATGCGTTTAGTCCAAAAGATATTTTAGCTAAGGTCGGATTGACTGATCGCGCCAATAACTTCCCTACTCAGCTTTCAGGTGGTGAGCAACAACGTGTCGCCATCGCCAGAGCTGTCGCGAAGAATCCACTTCTACTTCTATGTGACGAACCTACAGGTGCACTAGATGATGTGAGTGGACAATCCATATTGAATCTATTAGATGAACTTAATCGAGACCTTCATAAGACCATTGTCTTGATTACGCATAATGCTCAAATCGCTCAGATGGCCAATAAAGTGATCCATGTGCGTAATGGTTTAGTAGATGAAATCCTCATCAATGAGACAAGAAAGCAAGTCTCGGAGATTGATTGGAAATGAAGCATCTTTTTCTAAGATCCTTACGAGAGGTAAAATCTACTTTAGGGCAATTTATCTCCATCATACTCATCATTGCGATAGGAAGCGCTATTTTTAGTGGGCTTTTCTCAACGGTTACTCTTATTGAGTCATGGTTGAACGATTACTATACAAGTACGAACTTTGCGGATGCTTGGGTCTATGTAAAACCTGCAGATGTTGATCAGATCAAGATCTATCAAAATGATAATCCCGAGATTACGATTGAAGGTCGTGCTTCTTTTCAATTGGAGTCTGTATTAAAAGGTGAATCGGTTACTTATCGTTTCTATACGAAGACAGACATCAATGGATTGATGTTGATGCAAGGAACGACCAACGTAAAAGACAATGAGATCCTAATCGATGCTTCTTTCGCAGAAACCAACCTATTAGAGCTCAATGATGAAATATCTATACTAGTAGATGATGAAGTCTATACCTACATCATCAAAGGTATCTTCCATAGTTCTGAGTTTGCGTATAAATCAAAAGATTTCTCAGAATCCATCAGTAATAAAAAAGGATTCGGGATCATTTATGCGACACCTGAAGTTTTAAGTGAACTCAATCATCATTCTGATCTCTATAAAGATGCCCTATCAGAAGCTACGATCAAATTTGATGAAGCACAAGTTAAACTCGATGATGCCCATCAAGTATTGATCGATCAACAAGCCGATTTGGATCTTCAAAAAGCTCAGATCATCTCAGCGTATTCTGCGAATCTACTTATGATGCAACAAATCTTAGCTACATTAGTACCTTATCAAAAACTTCTAGATGATGCTAAAGCGGATTATGAGCTAGCACTATCTGATTTCCAAATCGAAAAAGCAAATGCTTTATCTGATATAGAAAACCTTACTACGGATGTCTTTGAACTTCTAATCAAAGGAAAAACACCTCAAATAGAGGCTTTTGTGATATCTCTTGAGACTCAAGATCAATATGTGAATCATCGTTTACGCAAGGATCATCCTGCCTTTACGATGCTAGATAATGTGTTATCTCCTATTAAGGTTATGACAACGATATTTCCTATTCTTTTTTTCTTAGTAGCCAGCATCATCATCTTGATTTCTATGTCTAAAACGATCGAGAATGAACGAACACAGATCGCGATCTTTAAAGCATTAGGCTTTAAGAAATCTACGATTAGATTAAGCTATCTCTTCTATGGATGGTGGGCTGCGATCATCGGTTCTATTCCTTTTGCGCTCTTAGGCAATTATATGATTCCACGAATCCTAATGGCCATCTTTACGACACGTTACAGTATGCCTCCTGTACCTTTTAAGATCTATTGGTCTTATAACTTGATTGCCTTAGGTCTTTCTTTATTCTTCTCTAGTATTGCGATCTTATTGGCGCTAAGATCTATTCTCAAAGAGATTCCCGCTCAAGGGATGCGCCCAAAAGCACCTAAATCTACTCAACGCTCTTCATTAGAACGTTGGCCTTGGTTTTGGACAAAACTATCCTATACACAAAAATTGATCACTCGTAATATCTTGATGGGTAAAGTCAAGATCCTATTGAGTTCGATTGGGATCGTAGGCTCTATTGCCTTATTGATTACAGGGTTATCACTTAGAAATTCTGCCTCGCAGATGATCAATGGATCGATCAATACCTATAAGTTCCAATATGCGATCAAGACTTCTGAAAATATGGAGATCAGTGATCTTCAATTACCAATAGACACAGAAATAATAGAAAGAACCAAGATCTTTGCGGGTGAAAGCGAAGACTTAAGTTTGATCGTTCAAGTAATAGAAACAGATGAACAATTGCTTGCGATAAAAGATCACTCTGGAAAAGTGATCGAAATGAAAGATGATACGGTCATCATTACCAAAGCCATGGCTATTGTGTTCGATCTTAAGGTTAATGATCGTGTTGATTTTTTCATCGATGATGTACCCTATTCATTGATCATCACCAACATCAGTAATCAATACCTCAACAAAAGCATCTCCATCAGTTTCACTCAAGCTGACAGCTTAGGTCTCGAAATAAGTACTGATAAGTTTTATATCTCTACCCCATCTCAAGAAATCAAACAAGCTGAGGTCGATACCTTACTAGAAGAACCAAGCATCTTAGCTGTAGATACTAAGATCAAATATCAAGATACTGCCAATGAGGTGATGAAGATGCTCAACAGTATCATCATGGTCATTGTTCTTTCTGCACTGCTTCTTTCAATTACAGTCATTTATAATCTTGCTTCTATCAATATCTTTGATCGACAAAGAGAGCTTGCTACCTTAAGAGTATTAGGATATACCGTAAGAGAAGTTGAAAATCTTGTCTACGCAGAGAATTATCTCCTAACTTTCCTAGGTGCCATTGGTGGATTACCTGCAGGGATCTATCTATCTCAAACCATCGCACGATTGGTTTCAAGTAAAGAATTCATTATGAGTGGCGAAATAAGCCCTCTTATCATCGCTTTGTCACTCTTTGCGGGTTTCTTCTTTACCTTTATGACGAATCGTATCTTAAGAAGAAAGATCGTAATGATCAAATTGGTAGAATCTCTTAAAGCCGTTGAATAATCAAATAAAAAGTCAGAAATCTGACTTTTGTTTATTTACCCATCTCACTTACATAGGCATTTCTTATGATCTCAACGAATTGTTCAATAGGCTGAGCTCCAGGAATTACTGATTTCTTATTGATTCTAAAATAAGGAACTCCTCTGATGTTCATGGCTTTGGCTTCTGCAATATCTGATAAGACTAGATCCTTCAGCTTATCTGAATACAGCATCGCTTTGATTTCATCTTTATCCATTCCTACAGATTCTCCTAGACTTCTTAAGTAATCGAAATCAGCTAGATTTTTACCAGTGGTAAAATAAGCATCATAAAGTGTCGCATTAAGGATCTTCGCTTGTGCCTTGTCTGCCATCTTTAGTAAACGATGTGCATCTAGAGTATTGGTAGCCTTAACGATATCATAGTTATAGGTCAGTCCAATCGCAGCCGCTTTATTGACCACATTGCTCATCATAGCCTTGGCTTCAGTCAAAGAAACTCCATATTTAGCCGCTAATGCTTCTGTGGTGCTTTGACGAGCGACCTTAGGCGCTGAAGGATCAAGTTGATATGCTTTATAAATGATTTCTACTTTATCTGTTAGTTTAAGTTCAGCTAAAGCTCTTTCAAGATGAACTTTACCGATGTAACAAAACGGACAATTATAATCAGACCATATTTCAATTTTCATAAAAAACCTCACTTACTTGTATATTATACGATAAAGTGAGGTCTTATTGTGTTTTTAAGCTTGAATCAAAGTTCGAAATCGTTATCTACCTTAGCTAAGAGAACCACATAATTATGGCCATAGACCTTAGCGCATTTTGGACAAGTCGTATAAAATAGGAAGACTTCTTTTAAACTTCGATCTTTTTGATGAAGTTCCTCATCGAAATCTTTCATCCAAGTCGATATATTTCTAAAGTCTCCATCCTGGACTCTACAATAATATCTTCCTTCTACTTTTTGAGAAGGATATTTAGACACTGGTCCTTTAACCAGAAAATAGTGATCACATTTAAACGCAGAAATATCTTGAGATAAGATCAAGTAACGATCAGAATAAGCTGCTTTGGCCTCATCTATGTCTTTTTGGACCTTGGTCATAACTTTATCTAGATTAACAGGGACATACATAAAGCTTTTAGATTGAGCTTTAATAAACGAATAGGCACTAAAATCATAAATCATCTTATCCCATTTTTCAGGATGAAAAATCGGACAACAATCTGTAACCTTATCTTCACTAGAAAATGATGGGATTTCAGTCATAATGATCATAGAGATTTTCTCCTTAACCCCATTGTAGCGCACATTTTTTAAATGTGAAGCAATACAACTCAATAAAAAAGGTCCTTAGTAGGACCTAATAGGATTGTTGTAATTAATTAAACCATTTTTCTATCTTCAGCATATCTTTAACTTCATCTAAGTCGATCCTAATATCAAATTCACCTTCACTAAAGTCCATCGTTGGGCCTGTATTATCATAATTAGAGAGGTGAATATAACGGTTTATGCCATCTTCGATAAGGGAAACTTGAAGTGTATCAATCAATTCATCTAGATCATAAGTCTCAGAGAGATAATCTTTTATATATTTGGTCAAGACTGTTTTTAGATATGTTCGATAATCTGTACCAGCTTTAAAAATATCGTTGTATCCTATGACACTACCATCTTGTCTATAGGTCCTTTCAGTTCTGATTACACTAGCATCCATTCCTTGTGTATTGATGTTGACTTTAACCGTCATATAAGGACCTACTGGAACAGCTTCAAAAACATAATATAGGCTTTCTATATTGGTGTAGATCATCTTATTTATAGTAGTTTCACCTTGATTAATCAATTTATCTCTAAGTTTAACGAAGGTTGAAGATAATTCATCATCACGAGTGATACTCTTGATGATTTTTACTCCATTGATTGTTTCAGTTTCTGTCGTAGTGTTATTGGGATAGAGATAGTTGTTTTGAGTACCAACTATCTTATTGGTAAAAAGAGAACCCTCAGAAGTCATAAAACGTTGACCAAACGCCAGAATTGAACTTATTTTCGAGAATGGAATATAAACACAAGTTGGGTTGGTGAATTCTGTATACTCTTGATCAAAACATAGGTGAATACCTTCATAATATAATCCAAAATCCACATCTCCTCTGATACCTCCAAAGCCACCTTTATAAGATGAAGTATTCCAATCTAATTGATTAAATTCAGGGTCAACTTTAGATAATAGATCCACTAAAACCAATTCGTTGATCGCTTGGACATAATTACTTCCATTGATGAACAAGTCACTGAAATTTATCTCATCTCCTGTGTTCAAATCGATGTTGATCTGATCGCTTACATATAAATCATTAAAAAAACGACCGACTCTTGGAGGTACATTGGTAATAAAATCAACATAAAAAGCTAGAGATAAAATATTGTTATAGTTAAACTGTGCATAAACACTGATATTGAGTGATTCCACAATTGTTGTTTCAAGTGGATACTTAACATACATCCCATCATAAGGTGGAATAAGTTTAAAATCGACATACTTCTTATACTCAGTGATCTTATCTTCAATCAATTGATTGATTGAAGATTCTATGGTTTCATCAATCAAGCCATCCATTACCAAGGTATTCCATTGGATTTCGACCCCATCGCTGGTAGTCTCATGATTATCCCAATTATAGTCCTCGAAAAAGTTGTTATTGATAAATCGAGTCGCTGTATCTGCAGAACTTACTGTTCCTGTAGGATCTTTAAATGGAATAAACGCAGGTTTACTCAGATCAGGTAATTCAGGAAGAACTTCCACTTTTGGAGCACAAGAGCTTAAAAGCAAGCCACTTAATATAAGAATGAAGATCTTCTTCATTTAAGTTTTACGTATCCAGCATTTTCCATCAATTGTTGGCCTTCTTCACTTAAGATATAGTTTACTATTCTTATCGCATCTTTATCGGTTTCAGGATCAACACAGTAGGCCGCATAATAGTTGGTTCTAATAGGATATGATCCATTTGAAATGGTGGTAGGTGTAGGTGCGATCCCATCGACTTTCAACATCTTTACCTTAGGATTGACTTCCATATCCGTCACATAGTAATAAAAGGAGTAACCAATCGCATCGGGTTTGTTGTCATATTGGGATACTGAAGAAATTAAACCTTCCATCGCATCTTCGATCCAATCTAAAGGAGGATCCATCGGTGTAAGATCTTTCATAACGAGATCTAGAAATCCTGTTTGAGATCCTGAATTGACAGGTCTTTGAAGGGCTCTGATTACCACATCTTCTCCTCCTAATTCTTTCCAATTTGTGATCTCACCTGAATAGATCTTTTGGATCTGTTCAAAAGTCAAAGAATCGATAGGATTATCAATATTGGTCAAAAAGACAAATGCTTCTGAGACGATAGGTATGATCTGTAGTTCACATTGTTTCTTTATCGCATAGGTTGATTCTTCTATTGAAGGACCTGTCACAAAAATCAAATTGGCTTTATGATCGATAAGATTCACATAGGCTTGATGTGTCTTATTGTGTAAGACATAGGGTCTTACTTCCTCTACTGTCTTACGAGTCAAGGTTGCCATCAATGCTTCTGATAAAGGAATCGTGACGGTTGAGCCATCGATCACAGGATAAGTTTCCATGGTAAAGAGTGGTCTAATCTCAACCACCTCTTTTGGCGTACATCCCGCCCATAAAATCACCATTAAAATCAGTATTATTTTTCTCATTTTCCACCTCATAGTCTTATTATAACACGATTCTATACATTAAAAATCTCTTATAGACAAGAGATTTAATAGAGGTATTTCACAAGGAAACTGAGCTTAGGATGATTTCTCATCTTGACCACAACGATTGCGAATAATAAAGATGAGATAAACACAAACAAGAATCTAATCACACTAAGAAAGGCTGAATAATCTTGAAAATATAGTGGGAAAACAATATTGAATAGGATTAGAAACAATGGATGACTAAAGAAGATGACTGTACTTGAATCTCTAATGAATTTATAATCCCATTGAAACTTAAAATCTAATCCTAATAAGAACTGAAACCCAAAATACGCTGTTGGGATCAAGCCAATCATGATGTTGTAGTCATTGGGTTGAGAATAGAACCTTAGTGAGAAGGCTTCCCAAGTAAGAAATAGTAACGAAATCAAAGTATAGATGCCTGCTTTTAAAAGTCTTAGATGATGTTCACGTTGACTCATTACTGCTCCCAAGGTCACAAAAAACAAGGCAAAAAGAAGTCCATTGCGTGTGGTATTCATTAAGAAGAAAATGGTTTTATAAAATGCTACTAACCAAGGTAATCCTTGAACCAAACCAAAATATGAATCTCCAAACATCCCTACGAGATAAAACACTAGGGCTATTCCTAAGAGTTTATTCAAACCAATTTTAGGTCCTAAATAACTTAAGATCGTCAAGGAAAAAATAACGGATGGGAAAAACCATAGATGAAGATAGGTCCCATAGATGGTAGCCCAATAGGTATAAGCTACTATAAACAAAGGCAAAGGAATAGTTGAGCCAATGTAGTAACGATTAACCACATCGAATAGATACACTAAGCTCCATACCAAATACACCGCTAAGAGTCGTTTAATGGTCTTATAGTAATATTCGTTGACTGTAAATCTTCCAATCTTAATCGTTGTGTTTCCTCGCTTATAATAGAATAAATAACCCGAAATCATAAAAAACATAGGTACAGCATTTCTAGAGAGAATTTGGACCAATATAAAGTTAGGTGTAATACTGATTGATTTTAAAGGTGAGGTATGAACCGCAATGACAAAAATAGCCAAAATAAACTTGCCTACATCCAAACCATTCGCGTGCTTGTGGTGGATTCGTGAACTCATGAGACCTCTTTCGATTTAGGTTAAGGTTAGTTTATTCGAAAAAAGACCTTTTGTATAGTAGTGAGAAGATAAAGCACATCAATGGGCTCATCTTTTATCAGATTTTCACAATAGATGATGATGTGTTAAAATAAGGATGCTTATTTTATGAAACGAGGAACGTATGATTCAATCTTATCAAGGAAAATTCCCTCAATTGGGGAAGAATGTCTATATCGCACCTACTGCGACAGTCGTAGGAGATGTCATCTTAGGGGATGATGTCTCGGTATGGCCTTCAGCAGTCATTAGAGGAGACATGAATACGATCATCATCGGGGCTAGAACCAACGTTCAAGATGGGGCTGTGATCCATGTGGATGTGGATACACCTGTTGTCATTGGATGCGATGTCACGATTGGACACTTGGCTCACGTTCATGGGGCCAATGTGGAAGACGAAGTGCTCATAGGAAGTGCATCCATCGTTTTAGACAAAGCCCTAGTCAAGACCCATTCGATGGTTGCGGCTGGTGCCTTAGTTACACCCAATAAAGTTGTTGAATCCAATACCTTGGTTGCAGGAGTACCTGCCATCGTTAAAAGAAATATCACTGAAGATGAAATCAAACACATCAGAAGCAACGCTGCTGAATACATAACCATGAAGAATCATTATTTAATTGATCAGAAACAATCAACATAGGTTTTCAAAATACCACCAAAAAAGCTCTTAGGAGCTTTTTATGTATCATGACTATCATTTTGATAAATCGAATAATGACATCTGTTCATACCCATATCCTTTTTGAGTTGTCTTGATGATGTCTTCCATACGATATAGGATCCCATATCGATCACACTCTTGGGTAAAGATAGACCATAACTGCTTAGATCTAGGAGATGAACATGCATATTCATTCCCGAAGGTTTTGATGTATTGTTCTTTTAATCCTGGGAAAAGAAGATCTAGTTTATTATAATACCACTCTCTTTGATTGGTTCTTAATGTCACCCCAAAATGAGGCGTCGCATAAATAAATCTCGCATGGTGATCATGGGCCATCCTTACTATGGAACGAATATTTTCAGGTGTATCTTCGATAAATGGTAGTACAGGCATAAGAAGTACTCCCGCAAATAAGCCCGCATCACTTAAACCTTTGATGGCTTTAAAACGTTCAGAACTTAATGAAACATTTCTTTCTAGCTTCTTTGATAAGGCATCATCGCTGGTTGTGATCGTAATGGCAGCTAAAACTGGTGAATGTCGAGATATCTCACACAGTAGGTCGAGATCTCTTAAGATAAGATCACTTTTCGTAAATAGACAGACACCAAATCCATATCGATGAAGTAATGCCAAAGCACCACGTGTTAAGCATAGTTCTTTCTCAAAAGGATTATAAGGATCGCTCATTGCCCCACTCCCAACAACTCCTTTTTTCGTCTTAGATTTAAGATCTCGTTCGATTAAAGTTAAAGCATTGTTTTTAGCTCTTACCTGATCAAAATCTTCTACTTGATAGCATTCGCTTCGACTGTCACAGTAAATACAACCGTGATTACAGCCTTTATAAATGTTCATATTGTAGTTAGCCCCAAACCATTCATTTTCAGCTCTATACTCTGAAATAATGGTTTTGGCGTCGATATATTGGATAGGACTCATACCTTAGTTTTGCTTCATAACGAAACCCAATAAAGCAGAATTCAATTCATTAGGTTTCTCAAATATAGTTACATGACCACAATCAGGAATGATCAAATATTCAGATCCCTTGATTTCATCATGAATGATCTTTGAGAATTTACGTGGTTTCAAAATATCATTTTCTCCACAAATGATTAGAGTAGGACATGAGATCGTATGAAGTGATTGAGTCATAGTGACATCTTCCAAAAAAGTCTTATACAGTGAGATCTGTCCATCAAAGTAAGATGGATCGATCTGTCTCATCGCTATAGCTCTTTTCTCTAGCATTTCCCCATTGTTTTTAATGAATGTATCAGAGTAGATCGTAGGCATCATCAATTTGAAGAATCTCTCCCCTTCTTTAGCTTTGGCTGCATCGACCCATCCATAAACTAAGCCTTTTAAAACTTCATCAAGTTCACTTACAGAATCTATAAGAGAGATGCTTTTCACTCGCGCTGAATGATCAATGGCGATTTTTAGTGCTACCTCACCACCGTAGGATGTCCCTATCAAATGGGCTTGATCGATGTGTAGATAATCCATAAGTTCTATAGTGTCATCTGCATGTTGTTTAAATGAATAGATGCCTTCAGGTTTATCTGATCTCAATTGTCCCCTAAAATCATGAAGTATGATCCTAAATCCTAGTTTTTCGAAAACAGGAACCTGAAAATTCCAACTTGATGTTGAAGCCATTACTCCATTCAGAAAAAACACTACGTTTTCGCTTTTTGGATTTCCTTTTTCTTCATAGAAGATATTTATACCATTGATGATGACTGCAGGCATCTTGTTCTCCTTTGTATTTTAGTTGTTTATTTACAGTTCAATGCTTATGATAATGCATCATAATCATCATCGTTGGATGATAAAGAACCATAAAATCTTACCTAAAGTATAGCATAATCCTACTTATGAAAAATGCGCAAGAACTTAGCTCCTGCGCATTAATTTAAATTATTTCCCGTTTATTTTAAGCAGTTTCATGACTTCAACAATAAGCAAAGGCATTAGAGAAAGACCAATAACGACTTCCCAATGTTGAATATCAATAGGAACCACTTTAAACAGTGTATTAACTCCTGGGATAAACAAAACAGCCAACATCATACTGACATTGATAAGCGTAGAACCTATCAACCATTTATTGACAAAGAAGGATGTAAACACACTACGAGTATTTGAATGAATATTGTATGAATGAGCCAATTGACTAAAAGCTAGTACACAGAAGGCCATAGATCTACCTAGTTCTAAAGATCCTCCATTGTTTACATCTGAGCCATATAAGAAGGCTATGATGGTCAATACTGCAATCAATGAACCTTGGTAAACTATACGATAGATCATACCTTTATTTAAGAGGCTTGTATCTCTATTAGGTTTTCTTTTCATGATGCCTTTTTGAGCAGGATCTACGCCTAATGCCAAGGCAGGTAAACTATCCGTAACAAGATTGATCCATAGAATATGAATAGGAAGTAAAGGAGCACTCCAATTTAACAAGGTCGCAACTAAGATTACACCAAGTTCACCCACATTACACGAAAGCAAATAACTGATGGCTTTCGCGATATTGTCTCGAATACGACGACCTTCTTCAACCGCATGGACGACCGTAGCGAAGTTATCATCGGCTAGGACCATATCAGCAGCCCCTTTAGCGACTTCAGTTCCTACGATGCCCATCGCAGCCCCAATGTCTGATTTCTTAAGCGCTGGAGCATCATTGACCCCATCCCCAGTCATCGCAACGATTTCCCCTTGTTTCTTCCATGCATCGATGATGCGCATCTTATGTTCAGGAGATACACGTGCATACACTGCGATATGTCTTACTTCTTTGAAGAGATCATCATCGCTCATTTGATCAAGCTCGACCCCTGTAACGATACGATCTCCATCTTTCATCAAGCCGATCTGACGACCTATAGCTTCTGCCGTAGTACGATGATCACCTGTGATCATAACAGCTTGTATCCCAGCACTTCGACATTCCTGAATAGCAACTTTTACTTCTTCTCTTGGTGGATCGATCATCCCCATTAGTCCAACGAAAGTAAGTTGGTTTTCAACGGAAACATCTCCGTCTTGAACCATCGTCTC
Source organism: uncultured bacterium (assembly GCA_903919545.1). Lineage (GTDB taxonomy): Bacteria > Bacillota_I > Bacilli_A > Erysipelotrichales > Erysipelotrichaceae > UBA2212. The sequence goes on from CAIXIN010000162.1 coordinate 13,980, forward strand.
TAGTTCTCTTCGAGCAAGTGCTAAAACACGTAATGCTCTAGATCCCATTTCTTCATTAGCCTTTTGGATATTTTGTTTATCCTGAGCTGTGATTAAACGATCGCTCTCTCCCTCAGCGATATGCGTGACGCCACTTAAGACCTCATCCACACCACCTTTGACATAGGCGATAATATGATCTGTTGTTTGATGGATCGTCGTCATTTTCTTACGACCTGAATCAAAAGGAACTTCGGCGACTCTAGGATAGCTTTCTCTTATGACTTCTGTTTCTAAATCAGATTGTATGGCCCATTGAGATAAAGCTGTCTCAGTAGGATCACCTACCCAAGTTCCATCTACCAAGCGTGCATCATTACATAAGAAAGCACCTTTATGAAGTTCATTTAAGTTGGATTCATAATTGATCCAATAGTCCGTTACTGTCATTTTATTTTGAGTTAAGGTCCCTGTCTTATCAGAGCAGATAACTGTCGCTCCACCTAAAGTTTCTACACTGGATAAATTACGAATGATCGCATTACGTTTAGCCATACGTTGAACACCCATCGCCATAACGATGGTAGCGACCGCAGGTAAACTTTCAGGAATCACAGCGACTGCCAAACTAACAGACGTTAAAAACATTTCTAATATATCCCGCTGATTGAAAACCCCAATCGCGAAAATCAAAACGACAGCCAATAACGCCCCTATACCTAAGGCTTTGCCCAAATCATTGAGTTTCTTTTGAAGAGGAGTTTCTTCTTGGGTAGAGTCATTCAACATAGAAGCAATCTTTCCTACTTCAGTGGACATCCCAATACTTGTAACCAAACCAATGGCTCTTCCATAGGTAACATTAGATGAGGCATATGCCATATTCTTACGATCACCTAAAGCTGATTTTTCACTTAAAACAAAATCTGCACTCTTATCGACAGGAACAGATTCTCCTGTCAATGAAGATTCTTGTATCTGACAACTGGATGTTTTGACCAACCTCACATCGGCTGCTACCTTGTCTCCAGCTTCTAAAAGTAAGATATCTCCTACGACTACCTCTTTAGAAGCAATGATCACTTCTTGTCCATTACGTCGAACTTTCGCCATAGGGGCAGACATTTCCTTAAGAGCCGCTAATGCTTTCTCAGCCTTGTTTTCTTGAAGTATTCCCAATACAGCATTCAAAATAACAATGGCCATAATAATGGCTGCATCCGTAACTTCTCCCATAAACGCAGAAATAACAGCTGCAACGATCAAGATCAAGATCATCGCATCATCGAATTGTTCAAGAAAGAGTTTTATGAATGACTTTTTCTTGCCTTCTTCGAGTTTGTTTTCCCCATTTTGCGTTCTCGAATCGAGAACTTCTTGCGTACTCAAACCATTTTGGACATCTGTAGTAGACAATACATCTAACAACGTCTTCTCATACCATGCTTTTTGTTTGCTCATGTTGCTCCTTTAAGGTCTAAAATAAAAGACCTTATCATTAAAAAATGATAAAGTCTTGAGATTTTGATACGTCCGGACCTAAGTCGTGCTGACGAAACGGATCACCCAGTGGGCCTCTACTCCCTTTAACCTTGATACATTATCACTTTAGTCATCCTTAGTCAAACTTGTGAATACTTTGAAAAGATTCATAAGTAACGTGTATAACATTAAATTGTCTAGTTTACATTCATCTTAAAAAGATTATGATTATAAGTAGAAGATTCACTCGAAAGGCCATTTATGAAGGAACTTAAAAAATTGGTTATTTTGCATTCCAATGATATGCATGGAGATTTTTTATCCAAAGACAATCAACAGTTGGTGGGTGGAGTATCGATGCTTTCAGGTTATGTCACTGATGTACGAGAAAAAGAAGAAAGCGTTTTGTATTGTATCGCTGGGGACATGCTTCAAGGATCTTTAATCGACTCTGAATTCAAAGGCATCTCTACGATGGAAATCATGAACTATATAGCCCCTGATATAGCCTGTATAGGAAACCATGAGGTAGATTATGGCTTACCTCATCTACTCTTTCTAGAGAAATATGCTAAGTTTCCCATCATCTCTGCGAACTTTTATCTTAAAAATCAGAACACAAGATTGTTGAATGGTCATCGTTTTATTGAGATCGATGGGTTGAAGATCTTGTTTATAGGCATCTTAACGGAAGCGATATTAGACTCATTAAAATCAGACAAGTTTATTTCTACCTTCATTGATATAAAGGATGCTGCTTCTGAGGTCGGTAAGATCTGTGATACCTATCGTACGGTAGATGTTGATCTTACGGTATTATTGACCCATATAGGGTTCGAGAATGATTGTAAACTGGCAGAGCTTTTGGATCCTGAGTGGGGAGTAGATCTTATTATAGGTGGTCATTCTCATACCATTTTAAAAGAACCCGCAAAAATAAACGATATCCTTGTGACTCAAGCAGGTGTAGGTACCGCTCAAATAGGACGCTTCGATCTGTTGATTGATAAAGAAACGAATCAAATTCATGAATACACTTGGAAGCTTATCCCCATCAATTCAGATACTTGTCCAAAGGATACAGTACTCGAACACATCATTACGAGATACAAAGACCAAGTCGATGAAAAATACAATCGTATCTTAACTCACCTATCTCGAAAACTAACTCATCCAGTTCGCTTTGAAGAGACAGAATTAGGAAATCTTTTTTCTGACATAGGAAAAGACATGTTGGGACTAGATCTTATGATGTTAGGTTCTGGTGCCATTAGAAAGACAGAATTAGGTCCTAATGTTACAGTTGCAGATCTATACACCATTTTCCCTTTTGCTGAAGCAGTTCATCAGATTAAACTAAGTGGAGCTCAATTGAAGAGTATTTTCGAGTATATCTTGGTTCCTGAAAAAATGGATCAAACATTTGAAAACTATCAAATTAATCATGGGACCAAGATCATCTATGATGCGCAATTAAGAAAGATAACCTGCTTTGAGATCAATGGGCAAGCCATAGATCCTAAGACTCTTTATAAAGTGGGCATACAGACTTATCATTTAAACAATATGGAGAAATTCTGGAATATCAAAACCAATGATGTGATTGCGAACTTCAGTCCCATTACCTTGTGTACTTCATTCACCAATGTAATCGAAGAGTATTTAATGACCCATACCAACCTAAAATCTAAGCTTGAAGGAAGGATTCAAAGAATAAACTTAATTTAGTCTTTATTCATAGATAGCTGTTGGGAGTATATTGCTTGAAAAAGTACTTTTAAATTGGCATAGTAGGTCTAGAAAGATGAGTAGAAATAAATGAAAACAACGATAACGATAGAGACCACCATCTCTGCACCTCTAGAATTGGTTTGGGCTTGTTGGACATTGCCCGAACATATTACCCAATGGAATGCCGCATCTGATGATTGGCACACCCCTACTGCCACTAATGATTTACGAGTAGGAGGAAGATTCACATCTAGAATGGAATCTCGAGATGGAAAATTTGGATTTGATTTTTGGGGGATCCATGATGAAGTCCAATTGAACAACTTAATAAAAAGCACTATGGGTGATGAACGCATAATGGAAGTCCACTTCTTTCAAGAAGGATCCCAAGTGAAGGTAGTAGAGTCTTTCGAGACAGAAGATGAGAATAGTATAGAATTACAAAAACAAGGTTGGCAAGCCATCCTAGATCGATTCAAAAACTATGTTGAATCTAAAGGTAAGTAAAAATGATACAACTCAAAAACTATATCGACTTCAATGGGAATGCTAAAGAAGCGATTGAATTTTACGTCAAAGCATTTAATATTGAATCACCCCATATTACTCTTTTTAAAGACATCCCGGATTCAATGACTGTGAGTGTTGAAAGTGAAAATAGAGTTGCCCATGCGAATCTTAAACTCGCAGGAACACAAATCTTGATCTCAGATACTCAAGTTGAAAAACCCGTCCTTGTAGGTGAGAACATTACCTTGTTTATTCAATGTGATGATCTTGATGAACAAAAATCCATTTACGAGAAATTGAAGGTCAATGCTAAGGTAATCATTCCCCTATCTGAAACATTTTGGAGTAAGTCCTATGCTTATTTCATAGATCAATTTGGTATAGGATGGCAATTGAATTATGATGAACTTGAAGTGAGTAAATGATATGCAAAAAATTACGCCTTTTCTATGGTTTGATGATCAAGCAATAGAAGCAGCTCAATTCTATGTATCTATATTTAAAGATTCAAGAATCATTGATGAGATCGATGAAGATGATTCATCAATCTCTTTTGAGTTGTATGGACAACGTTATATCGCCTTTAATGGAGGTCCTTATTTCAAATTCACTCCAGCAATATCCATGTATGTAGATTGTGAGGATCAATCTGAAGTGGATTACTATTGGGATAAGCTTACTGAAGGTGGTGAAGAAAGCCAATGTGGATGGTTGATTGATAAGTTTGGTGTCTCATGGCAAGTCGTTCCTTCTATACTAAATGAAGTATTGAATCATCCTGATCCTAAGAAAGCTCAAAAAGCGATGGATGCGATGCTTAAAATGAAAAAGCTTGATGTCGCTGCTTTAGTTGCTGCTGTTAAATAAGTAAGTGTTCTTAAGAACACTTTTTTCTTGATATGGTTTTTTTATCTAATTAAATTATGATATAGTTTCACTATAACCTTTAGGAGAACTTTATGTTAAAAGATCAACCGTGGATACGCTTTGCTCCAGAAATGCTTTTAGAATGGAAACAGGCAAGAGATGAAGGTCGAGATGTTAGACTTTTACGTGCTGTTTGCGAAGAAATAGCCAAACGCGCAAAAACCGAAAATCAAGAAGAAATGGCGAAATCCTTAAAAATACAGTTAGATAACGCTCCTGTGATTAAAGGATATCCTTTTGTTGAACCTTCAGATTATCCAGGTATTCAATCTGCTAAACCCAATCGTAGACATACTTTTAAACTTGAACTTACCCAAGACCAACTTAAAGATAAACTAAGTGGTGCTTGGATTGGTCGTATAAGTGGATGTCTATTAGGCAAACCTGTAGAAGGTTGGCAAAGCAAGGATCTTCATAAACTCTTAAAAGATACCCAGAATTTTCCTATGAATCGTTATATCGAAAGGAAAGATTTTACACCTTATTGGGAAAAACAAGCCAATCAATATGCGACATGGGCCGATAACATCAATGGGATCGCACCGATCGACGATGATACCAATTACACTGTTTTTGCGATGAAATTGGTTCAAACCTATGGGAAAGAATTCACCCCTAATGATGTCTTAGAGGCATGGTTGAATTGGATCCCAATGTTTGCGACCTGTACGGCTGAACGTGTTGCGTATAGAAATGCAGGTATTGGATTATTGGCGCCTGATACTGCGACTTATTTGAATCCATATCGCGAATGGATTGGAGCTCAGATAAGAGGAGATTTCTTTGGATATATCAACGTAGGTGATCCTGACTTAGCTGCTGAGATGGCGTTTAGAGATGCATCGATCTCACACATCAAAAATGGAATCTATGGTGAGATGATGATGGCGGCGATGATCGCTGCTGCTGCCGCAAGTGATGATATTTTGACTGTCATCGAAGCAGGTCTAGATGAGATTCCTGCACGAAGTCGTTTAAGAAAAGACATCCAAGTGGTCTTAACTTGGTACAGAGAAAAGATGACCTACGATGAGGTCATTCAACAGATCCATAAGCTTTATGATGAAGGCGATTCTCATGGATGGTGTCACACCAATTCCAATGCGATGATCGTCGTTACCGCCCTTCTTTATGGAGATAAAGATTTTGGGAAGAGTTTATGTATGGCCGTTCAACCAGGCTTTGATACCGATTGTAATGGAGCTACTACAGGTTCTATCTTAGGTATGATGCTTGGTGAAACCAAGATCCCTGAACTTTGGTCTAATCCATATCATAAAACACTCGCTACTGCCATCATTGGACACAATATCGTTACTGTAGATGAATTGGTTAATCAAACATTAGAACTTATAAAAAAATAGACCACTACATGTGGTCTATTTTTTTATTCTTCAAATTTCAACAAATGATTCAATTTAACTTGTTTTGTTTTTAGATACTGTTCATTCTTCTCATTGTGATTAAGTTGAATAGGAATACGTTCTACGATTTCAATCCCATACCCAGATAAACCTACGAGTTTACGTGGATTATTGGTCATAAGACGCAATTGTTTGATCTTGAGATCAGCTAAGATTTGAGCTCCTATCCCATAATCACGCATATCCGCCGCAAACCCTAAAGCGAGATTTGCCTCTACGGTATCCATGCCTTGATCTTGTAGATTATAGGCACGAATCTTATTGATGAGGCCTATGCCTCTTCCTTCTTGACGCATATAGAGAAGAACGCCTCGTCCTTCTTTTTCGATGGCTTTCATTGCGGCATCATATTGTTGACCACAATCACAACGTAAGGAACCAAAAGCATCTCCTGTCAAACATTCACTATGAACTCTGATCAAGACAGGTTTTCCATCTGTGATATCACCTTTTACCAAAGCCACATGATGTTCCTTGGTTAGCGTGTTTTCATAGCCTACGATGGTGAAGTTACCATAGCGTGTAGGAAGATTAGCACTAGAAGCCCGTTTAATGGTAGATTCTCTTTGTCTACGATGAGCGATTAAATCCTCTATTTTAATAACAACGAATTTTTCTTTTTCTGCCAATTCTTTTAGTTCATCATGAGTCAATCTTTTTCCATCTTGATGAGCAATCTCACTTACTAAACCAACAGGTCTTAAACCCGCTAAGCGAGCTAAGTCTACAGAAGCTTCTACATGGCCTACTCTTTTTAGAACGCCTCCAAAATGAGCTTGGGTAATATATACATGACCTGGTTGAACAAAATCCTTTAAGGACGAGTTATAATCCGCTAATTTAACAATTGTTTCAAGTCTGGCTTCTAATGAATGATCAGAGCCTATGCCTTTTGATTGAATAGAAATCGAATTGACAACAAGATAAGTATTATCATCAAAACTCGCTTTAAATCCTAGATCCAACATACGTGAAGCTTCTAAAGCCACATGTAGGGTAGATTGTCCATATACATTGAATAAAGCCAAAGTTTCTGGGGTCGTCTTTTCCGCAGCTAAAATTAAATGAGCTTTGGAGTCTGCACTTTCGTCGTCTAAGATAATGATGGGTTTCCCTTGTTGAGTGGCGCTTATCGCCATGGGTATGGTATTAAATTTCATAATGATCTCCTTGATGAATACATCACTGCTTCAGCTTCTTCTTTATACCATACTCCATATAATATATGGAGTTTATTGACCGAGATTGTTTACAAGCTTAACCTTTAAAAGTTCTTAGACTTATAAGTATAAAATGAGTCTTACTCATAAAAAAACAAGCACTTGTGCTTGTTCATTCATCCTGTTCTATCGTAAAATGCATCGCATCTGGCATTAGCCAGCAAACATTCACTTCAATCAATCGATTTAAGGTATCATAGGTCTTTACGATTGAGTAACTATATGCGCTTCCTACTGGAACATCGAAGATCTCAGCTTCTTTTTTCTTTAGATTGAGTGCTTCTATCGTTCTTTCAGAACGACTAAATTCCAGATTAAATTTTGATTTAAACAAGTCATAATAGGGTTCATCCGATTTAAGAATCACATCGAACCCTGGAAATAAATCTTGAGGGAAATAACAATCTACCAAAACCATAGGTTTATCATTCCCATAATACAGACGACGAGCGTATAGGATCTTACCTAAAGGCATTTGTACACTTAGATCTTTTGGGGTCTTATAATCCTTACTAACGGCCAAGGTTTTGATTTTAGGAGTTGACCCTGCTAGTTTGATGATGTCTACCAAGGATGTAAACTTCTCAAATATGATTCGAGATACTTTCCCAAAACTAACAACCCATGTTTCATTCTTTAAGGTAAGATGATTCCATTCATTAAGGCTTCATAAGCCTTTAAAACATCAGCATGTGAGATACCTAAGTCTGCACTTAATGAACTTTCACTAGGCATAACGGCTCCGGGTTGAAGCTCTCCTCTGATCATCTTTAAACGTAAATCGATTTCTAATTGTTGAGATAAAGGCGTTTTTGAACGTCGATCTAGAGTAATGTTCATTGGTTCTCCTGCTTATAGGTCAATTTTAAATATCGACCAGGATAGGTAGACTGAATAAAAAACAATGGTTTTTTATGGGTATCTCTATAGGTACTTCTAAAGACATAGGCAGCTTCATGTCGTGTGACTTGAAGCATTTGAGAGGTAGAAGACAATAAGTTCTCAAGTGAGAAGTCATGGCTAGAATGAGCCAAAGGTAATTGATACATATCTTTAGCCAACATCGAAACAGAATAATTAGGATTGATAAATACCTTATCTAGATTAGGAAACCATGAACAAGGTAAGACCATTTCTTGACAATACACTGGAGTTTTTTGATAAATGGCGCTTAATGTAATTCTATAGGCCAAATCTCCTTCTTTGAGATTCAAATAGGAATACGCTAAATCATGATGATCAATGACTTCGATGAGATTCAGTTTCTTAGTGACACCTAGATTGGAAAACTGTTGATCTAATTGTCTGAAATCTGAGAAAGTAGCTTCAATCTGAGGAACCGTCGTCACATAAGTGCCTTTCCCACGGATCCTGGTAATTAAATGTTCCGATGCTAAAACCGAATAGGCTTGTTTCACAACGATGTTACTGATACCGAATTGGACACAAATGTCTTCATCGGTTGGAAGTTGATCGTCATGGTTCAAAACATGATCCGAAATTGCCAAACGGATACTAGAAGCCAACTGCTGATAAATCGGAGTTTTTGAAGATTTATTTACGAAGAGATAGTACATAAGTCAATTATACCAAAAAATAGTATAAAGTACGATTTTTATAATCTTTTAAGTTGATTTTTTTTGATTTTTTAGCACCTAAAGTGTTTATTTTAGATACAGTTTTGAAAATGGATGAAGTAAATCATTGCTAAAAAAATAGACTCCACATTGGAGTCTATTTAAATTTTTTAATATTGACCAATAAACGCATCGTATTTTCAACAGCCATTTCGATATTATTAGGTCCTTCAGACAAGGCTTCATTGAGGGTACATACGCGAGGTACAATACTCACAGCACTTGTAACACCTGCTTTATACAGACTTTCTAAATTACCACTGATACGTCCTGAATAGGCAATGACAGGGACTTTTTTACGTTTAGAAGCTTTTGCGATCCCAAGCACCGTCTTCCCAAAAAAAGTCTGTTCATCGATACTGCCTTCTCCTGTTAAAACTAAGGAAGCATCACTGAGTTGAGCTTCAAATTTTGTGAGTTGAATGACCGTATTGATGCCTGAGGTGAGTTTCGCATTAAGCACAGCCATTAAGGCTGCACCGATGCCTCCTGCTGCACCTGCCCCTTGGACTGAATCGATCTCTTTATTGAGTGTTTTCTTCATGACAGAGGCATAATGTTTAAGATTCTTATCTAAGATTTCTACCATTAAAAGATCGGCACCTTTTTGAGGACCAAATACAACGCTTGCGCCTTTTGAACCCGTTAATGGGTTCATCACATCACAAGCCACAACGATTTCTAAACCCAGTAATCTAGAATCTAATCCAGAAACATCGACGCTCGCCAATTGATTTAAGAATCCTCCGCCTAAACGAAGTTCATGACCTATCGTATCTGTAAACTTAACCCCTAATGCACTCAACATTCCAGCTCCACCATCATTAGTTGAAGAGCCTCCTAAACCGATAATAAGACGTTTTGGTTTAAGTTTAAGTGCAGCTAAGATCAATTGACCTACCCCATAAGAAGAAGTCGCAAAAGGATTACGTGATTCTTTAGGGACAAGTTGTAGTCCACAGGCTTGAGCCACTTCAATGATCGCTGTTTCTTTGTCTCCTAATAATCCATAAGATGCAGAGACTTGTTCACGAAGAGGTCCAGTAACCAAGGTCGAGTAAAGGGTCCCATTGGTAGCTTCTACTAAAGAAGCCAAGAGACCTTCTCCTCCATCAGACATAGGCATTGATACAATCAAAGCATCAGGAAAAACCTTCCGAATGCCTTTCTCCATACTTTGGCAAACTTCAGAAGCACTCATGCTTTCTTTAAATGAATCCGGGGCTAATAGAATTTTCATTGCTTATCTTCTTTCTATGATTGTGGTACCCAATATACGGGATTTAAAACTTACTGCTTATTAAAACCATTATAACACCTTTGGAAACTTATCACTAAATTTAAAGCCCAAACTTAATATCTTTCTGAATAGTTTATACTGAAGAATTATATAATAGATATAAGCCTTCTATAAAGCCTAGTAAGTTCAAACTTATCACTTAAAATTCAATCCTCATCGACGATGCGTTTATTGAAGAAACACTCGATGATTGTAAGTAGATCTTGATTATGGTTTTCATCATCCAATAAACGATGATTTACTCCTTCTATCACCATAAGGAGCTTTTTAGAATGAGCTATTTTAGCGTAAGCATTTTGACTACTTCTTATAGGTATGATTTCATCATCGCTTCCATGAAGAAACAAAACAGGGACATCTACTTCATCGATGGCGTCTTTACACATCAATACGATTTTTCTAAATGTAAAGGTGAAATGATCAGGTAAAGTAGGATAATTTGTTGGGACAACTTTTGGTTTCTTGGTGACTTTTCGCACTATTTTTTCAGAAACATTTATAACCGTTTGAAGTGATAGATACTCAAAGGCTGGTGCCAATAAGACCACTCGTTCAACTGGATAGATGGACGCTAGTTTTGTCGCAATGACTCCTCCCATCGAGAAACCTACGAGCCATATCTTTCTCTTTTGCGCGATAAGGTTCTTTAACCCAAGCTCAGCTCTAGAAAACCATACTTGAGGATCATCATCTTTCTCGTTGAGTTGATCAAAGAGATCTACGCATACGACTTGATGTCCCTTTGATTCAAAATATTTTTTAAGTGGGTCAAATTCTACGGTTCTTCTTATCCCAAAACCATGAACGCAATAAATGACAGGAAGTTTACGTTCTCGTCTTTTTCTAAACCATGATTTTATGAGATTCATCCATTTCTTCATGAGTATACTATATAGGTTTCCTTAGTTCATTGACAAGAGATATTGCTAAATAATCACCTATTTCACTTTGGCTTTAAGATCAAAGCTAGATAAAGGTACAGGACCTCTTAAAACTTCACGAACGATTTGTAGACAACCTTCTAAATTCACAATTGTTCTCCATTGAACTAAGATGATTTCTTCATTTTCTATTTCAATCGCAGTCATACTGTTGGGATACACACAACACCCTGTATTGAAATAGGGTAGTTCATTTGAGCGAGGAAATTTATAGCGATGGGTATGACCACAGATCAACATCATCTGATGTTTTTCGATCCATTTATTGTAGTTCTTTTCGATCTTATGACGTTTTTGGGCATTACGAACAGGACTTGATGGATTCTGCATCCCAAAGGCATGCATAAAGCGCCAGAAATATCGTAAAGACAACATAGATATAAACCAGTTTTGATCATTAGGGAAATCTCCCTGATGACCATGTACCGTTAAGATCTCTTGATTGGTATCTTTTACTTTTAAAACCAAAGCTTCTATAGGTTTAATATGATTTAAAAGTTCAAAGACTGTTTCGGTGTATTTGTCATAGCAGGTATAAAGATTCTTGACGACATAATCATGATCATTTAAGAAGATATTATGATTCCCATAAAGCATGATCAATCTATTCTTCTCATGAAACATCTTTAGGGCAATAAAAACATCCATATGAGCCAATTTGATGTCTCTATATTTCTTATGTTCCCACAGCTCATCCCCATCTCCTGCTTCAACATAGGTAAATCCTTTATCGAGATAATCATAAAGCGCATACACCATCGCATTTTGATTTCGACTGAATTCATCTGATGAACTCCCGTCTCCTCGATGACAATCACTCATAAAGACCAGTTTAGATTGTTTATCGATGATTTCAACGCGAGCGTCTTTATAGGCTTGAGTTAAGCGAGCATCTGTTCTCATTAGGAGCCTCTTTGATTTCTATTTACAATATGCATACACATACTTCCTTAGTCTTATTTTACACCCATACTACAGATAAAAACAGGCATCCTTTCGTGATGTCCTGTTTTGATTAAGTTAAGTGATCGATGAGAATCTTTAGTCCAATCCCAATCAAGACAACGCCTCCTAAGATCTCAGCCTTGTTGTCTAAGAGTGAAGCATAACGTTTACCGATGATGACACCTATGATGGATAAACAAAGCGTAACCAAGGCTATGATCAATGAGGTCGATAAGATAGAAGTGCTTAGTAAAGCTAAACTGATTCCTACTGCCAAAGCATCAATACTGGTCGCCAGTGAAACACTCAACATGGGGAAAAACGCAGTTCCTGGATCTACTTCACAACTTAGATCCTTGACTTGAAGTCCCTCATAGATCATCTTTCCACCGATGATCGATAAGAGAATAAATGCGATCCAATGATCATAATTATTGATCAATGAACTAAAAGATAAACCTAAGGTATACCCTAACCACGTCATAAAGCCTTGGAAGAATCCAAAATAGAGTCCTATTTTAAGTGCGAAGCGAAAACGATGGTCCTTAGTACATAATCCCTTAACTAAAGCTACAGCGAAAGCATCCATAGACAATCCAACTCCGATGATCAATATCGAGTAGAAATCCATCTTTCCTCTTTCTAGCAAATAAAAACTCATATCCGCTTGGTTATGAGTCTCTTTGTTTAAGGTTTGCCAGATGATTTCTCATCGGGTTGTTGACAAAACCGCACAAGGTGCCAAGTACTCCCTCATATCAAAACAATTTTAGTTGAAGGAGTGGTCCATGTCAAGTTGAGTATGACTTATTATCGCTTAAGTATTCTCTTGAGATCATCTTTAAGAAAGATCCATAGAGCCAATCCAATATAAGCGATTTGAATTATCAACTCTACAGATTCAAACATCTTTGTGAGTTCATCGATACCTTCTACGAATAAATCTGAACCGATAAAGATAAGCACTAAACCTAAGATCTTGAAGATCCAGTTTAAGTTTAATTTTATGGAAGATTTAAAAATCACAACTCCGATGATGATCGCTAAAACGATGCCTAAGATCGTTCCTAAGGCCACATCATTCGTTTGTGTACTTAAGTTCGCTAAGGTAAATACAACCAATTCTGTACCTTCTCTTAAGATCCCGAAAAACGCCAGAAGAGCCAATCCAATACCAGTCGATGTCTTTGAGACACGATTTGATAATGAGGCTGAGGCATCAGTGCTTTGGCGAGACATCCATACCACGAAATAAGCGATGAGACCTGAGGCGATAAGCATCATGATCCCTTCGATGAGTTCAAGAGTCTCTTCTTCTAGACCGTGAGCTGAACTAAATAGTAAATAGCCTCCTAATAAACTAACGAGTAAGCCCGCTAAACTACCCCCATAGACATAAGGTTTTAGTTTATCTTTATGTTGCTGAGTCAAGGTCGATAAAATGATCCCAACGATCAATACTGCTTCTAGACTTTCTCGCAAAGAGAGAAAAAGATTAGTTGTCATATGTTTCACCTTTCTAAACAGAACTTTATACCTTTAGTCTATCTTATTCCTATCACTTCAACCATTCATATGCCTAAGCATAAAAAAGCCCTTCAACCGAAGGGCTTTGGATTATATGACTTTAGCTAAGAATTTTTCTGGACTTAAATGATTGTTGATCCCATCGATCAAGTTGATAGAGTTACGCATATCATGAAGTAAGACACCTCCAACCAATCCATCTTGAGTGAAGAAGTATCGAGCTGTAGCGTGTTTGAGATCATCGACGATATCGATCACATTGTATTTCTTATTAGGATCCTTACCTGGATCCCCTAAGGCAAAGAGTTCTGTTTCTAAACAATGCATGCTTACGATAGGTATGACCCCACAATAGGCTGTATTGTCTCCTACAGCGTTGGCTCCTGCGACTTTACCTTGCTCTAGTGCTTGAGGCCAGATCGCATAGTTTATACCACCAAACTCAACACAATCCCCTGCCGCATAGACATCAGGAATATTGGTTTCCATCTTCTCATTGACGACGATGGCTCTGTTTACTGTGACACCTATTTCTTTCGCGAGATCGACATTGGCCTTAACACCTGCAGAAACTACGATCAAGTCACCTTCGATGAAGCGACCATCGGCCAATAAGACCCCTTTTGCCCAATTGTTTTCAGCACTGATCTCAGTGATTTGAACAGCGGTATGAACTGCGATGTTTTGAGCTTCTACCAATTTACGTAAACGAGATGAAGATACATCATCGAGTTGTCTTGTCATCAGCATAGGTGCCAATTCTAAGACAACGATTTCTAAACCTAGCTTTTTAAACTGCCAAGCCGCTTCTAAACCTAAGATACCTCCTCCTATGACGACAACTTTCTTGATCATAGGGATCAATTCTTTGATCTTATCCACATCTTTTGTATTTCTGATGACTACCACGTTTTCATTGACACTGCCTTTGATCGGTGGGATAAAACATGAAGCTCCTGTCGTTAGGATCAATTTTGAATAAGATACACTAGAGCCATCGCTTAACTCTACTGTTTTTTGAGTTGGATCGATCTTAATGGCTTTGATGCCTAAACGAAGATCGATGTCGTTTTCAACGTACCATTCTCTTTCTTTAAGTAAGAAACCTGTAGAATCATAGTCTCCCATGAAATCTTTCGTTAATTGAGGACGATTATAGGTAAGACGTTGTTCCTCAGAAAGAATCACGATCTTAGCTGTTGTATTTCTAATACGAATGGCTTCTGCTGCGTTGATGGCTGCTGCTCCAGCACCGATTAAAACGAAGGTCTCATCACTGTCTTGATGGAAAGTGGTCTCATTGTAGGGGATCTCTATAAACTGATCTGCAGGAGCTCCACAAACAGGACAAATATTAGGACGATTCTCAGAGATGATGATTTCTCCACATAAGATACATTTCCACGCTCTTAAACGACCTTTAATTTGATCTCGTTCAAGTAGTTTCTTTCCGAATTCTTTACCCCATGCTTTCGCAATCGCTAACTTCTTTTCATCTGGATTAAATCGAATGCTTAATCCATCGACGACATCCATTCTTAGCATTCCTAAACGAGCGACGAGATTAGGTACCCCTTCACCGCTCCATCCATAAGATCCAAACACAGAAGCGAGCTTACCTCCATGAATAACAGGATATAAAACACTGGTAAGATCCCATAAAGGCTTTAAGGCATCTCCTAAGATAGTAGGTGTACCTAATAAGACCCCATCGGCGTAGAAGATTTCTCCTGCGACTTTTGCGATCGGTGTAGTAACCAAATCGAAACTTCTAACTTCAATATCCCCTGCTTCTTGTATTCCTTCTTTGATGGCTTTAGCGAGTTTCTCAGTATAGCCATAGGAAGATACATAAGGCATGATGACGGTCTTACGTGTATTCGGATTGACGATGGTCGCCCAATCACGATAAGTCGCCATGATTTCAGGGATTCTGACATCTAGTACAGGTCCGTGACCTGGCGCAATCATCGTTAAAGGGAGATCCTGTATGCGATCTAAAGCTTTAAGCATGAAGCTTGGGAAAGGACCTAAGATCATATCATAATAATACTTAAGTGCTTCGTTGTAGTCATCAAGTGCACTTACTTTAGATAAGAGGACTTGATCAAAACTATAATGGGCCCCAAAAGAATCACAGGTAAACAAGACCCCGCTTTCTCTCACATAGGTATACATCGTATCTGGCCAATGTAGATTAGGTGCCATGATGAACTCTAAAGTAAGACCTCCTAAATCTAAGGTCTCCCCTTCATTTACGATACGATAATCAAATTCCCCATTGACGATCTCTTTGAGATATTCAATGGCTAAAGCAGTCCCAATGATTTGAATCTTAGGATTGAATTCTAAAAGCTTGACCACTGATCCACTATGATCAGGTTCTGTATGATTGACGATGATATAATCAACATCTTTAGGATCTACCACTTCTCTGACCTTTTCGATGTATTGATCAAAAGTCTTTAGTTTAGCTGTCTCGATCAATGCAGTCTTTGAAGTGCCTTTTAAGACATAACTATTGTATGTAGTCCCAAACTTTGTTTCCATGATGATGTCAAAGACTCTTAGATCAGGATCTAATGCTCCAACCCAAGTTAATGTATTCGATAGTTTAAGTGATTTCATAATTCCTCCCGCTAATTTTTATTATAGCACCTTAGGTTTTTCATCTCATTAAACATAATCTATAAAATGAATGCATTAGGTTAAACAATAATGACTTTCAACAATTATTTCGGTCATAGATTGATTAAACTTGAAATGAAGTGTTAGAATTCTACTGTACATTACAAAAGGACACATATGATAAACTTTAATGAATTGAAAAATTTAGATCTATCACATACCAAGGTCGTGATCACCGGAGCCAACAATGGTTTAGGTTTTGAGACCGCTCGTTATTTCGCAATAAATGGAGCACAAGTATTTATGACTTCTCGCTCTGAAGATAAAGGAAAAGCAGCTGTCCTTAAGATCAAAGAAGAAACGCCCAACGCAAATGTCGTTCTTATGTCTTTGGATCTAGCGAGCATAAAATCAATTGAAAATTTCTCACTTGAGATGCATAAGAAAAAAACTAAGATCGATATCCTTATCAATAACGCAGGTATTATGGCTGTACCTTATGCCTTGACCGAAGATGGCTATGAAAGCCAAATCGGAGTCAATCATCTAGGACACTTCCGTTTAACAGCTCTCTTATGGGACTTGTTGAGTGATAAAGCACGCATCGTCAATCTCTCTAGTATGGCTCATAAACAAGGCAGTTTAAACTTCAAGAATTTTATGTATGAGAAAGGTGGTTACAGTTCATTTGGATCATATTCTAGATCTAAACTAAGCAATCTTGTGTATACCATAGCTTTAGGCAGACGTGTTGCCTTCTCTGGATCACATATCGTTGTGGTTGCGGCTCACCCGGGTGTCGCAAAGACGGGACTTTTCGATACAGGAAAGCGTTCTAAGTTCATCCAGTTCTTCATCAATCTTTTCTTAGCTTCAGTTTCTTCCGCTGAAGATGGGGCTAAACCAACCATTATGGCCGCATTAGATCCACAAGCCATCTCAGGCAATTTTTACGGACCTGATAAGAAAACCATGGTTAAGCTCGATACACCTAAGAAAATCGCTTTAAGTAAACAAGCCCAAGATGACTTATGGGCTTACTCAGTAGACATCACTAAGGTTACTTATCCTTTCTAAACTATGAAACCAATAAAACATAAGAAAACGATGATCTTTCTGGCTTTATTGGTTTTTCTTTTTGCCTTATCGATTCTTCCAAACTTCACTATTGAGACAACTCAATATACTTTAGTGAATTCTAAACTACCCTCTTCTTTTGATGGATTCAAGATCGTTCAGATCTCAGATCTTCATAATGAGAATTTCGGGAGTAAGCAATCAATACTTATAGATAAGGTCATCTCACAAAAACCTGATGTGATTCTCATCACAGGAGATCTTATCGACAGTTCTCATCCTAATCTAGATTCTGTGATGGATTTGATCCATGGGATCAAAGATCTAGCACCAATCTATTTCGTAAGCGGAAATCATGAGAGCTGGATCGATCAAAGCCTGTATGATTCATTGAAGATGAATCTTAGTTCAGCTGGAGTCATCATTCTAGAAAATCAAGTTATTGATTTTAGAAATAGTGCCAATGAATCTATAAAGATTCTTGGATTAAATGAAAACTCATCACCTTCTTACGCACTTGAATTTATGATGAGCCAAGTTGAGGAAACAGATTTTACTTTATTACTTGCCCATCATCCAGAAAACTTTGAGCTTTATGTATCATATGCTTTAGATCTTGTTTTTTCAGGTCATGCCCATGGGGGACAAATGAGATTACCTCTCATAGGAGGCCTTATCGCTCCCGATCAAGGATTCTTTCCTAAATATACACAAGGGTTAATACGCAAAGAAGAAACTACTATATGTATCAGTCGAGGACTAGGTAACAGTATCATTCCCATTCGATTCTTCAATGGGCCAGAGCTCATCACATTGACTTTATATACATCCTAAGTGATGATTTTTTTAATACTTTGTCAATAAGTTATTACATTATCATATTGCACAAATGTAAGCGCTATGATACACTTTAATCAAGTTAATAAGACTGTAAAGAAACAGAGAAACAGGCAAGGAAGTGACATTGCTTTTTTATTGTCGATTTACAGCTAACTTAGGGAGGAATACATCATAATGAAGAAGATTCAGGCTTTTATTAAGAATTCAAAACAGCTGTTTGTCTTGTCTTTGGTTGTTGTGATTGTGGCCAGCATATTCGCCAACATGATCAATACCTCATTCTATTCTGTAGACGTCAAGCGCATCAGTTTTACGACTGAAAAAGGCGTCCTATCAGGATTACTGTACTTACCTAAAGGGGCCAGTGCAGATGATCCAAGAGCGACCATCGTTACTACACATGGTTACTTGAATTCAGCTGAAATGCAGGATGCTCCTGCGATCGAATTGTCGAAACGTGGTTATGTCGTTTTAGCACTCGATATGTATGAACAAGGTCATTCTATGAATAAGATAGATAAGACCAGTGGTTCTGCATTCTTCTCATTCTGGCCAACTGCTTTGTTTGATGCTGTTCAATACATCTATGCTCAACCATACGTTCTCAAAGATTTCAATGGGAATGGGATGATTGCAGTCAGCGGACATTCTATGGGAGGCTACTCTTCTGTTATGGCCGTTGTTATGGATGAACAACAATACGCTACCACAGGGATCCGTAAGATCCATGCGAACTTATCTGTTGGCGCAGATTTCTTAATGTCTGGTTATTTGGGCGTTGATGCTGCAACTGCCAATGCAATGTATGGACCACGCGTCAATGGGATCATCGCTGCTCATTTTGATGAATTCTTCTTTGATGGAAAAGCGTCTGCTGCTGGGGAATCAATGGTTTATAAGGACTATGTCCAAGAGATCGAAGGTAGAGCCTTCTTAGGTAATCCTTCAAGTCCTACCGCTGGTAAATGGTATACCTTACCTAATGGTGGAACACGCATCATCTATACGCCTTATGAAACACATCCTTGGAATCATTTCTCTGTTGAAACCACTGGAAATCAAATCGATTTCTATAATAAAGCTTTTGAATCCGCTAGATCTTCATCACTTATCATCTCTTCTGGTGCCAATCAAACTTGGTTCCTAAAAGAAATCTTTGAATTCATTGCCTTATTAGCATTCTTCGTTATGTTTATGCCTTTGGCCAATCTACTCTTGACCAAGACAAAAGCTTTCGCTGGTTTAAATACTCCTACTGAAACTCTAGTTGCTGGTCCTAAGACTGGTGCTCAGAAAGCCCTCTACTGGCTCATTATCGCCTTTAGTGCTTTCTTCCCAGCTTACTTCTTCCCAACCTTGATGGATAAACAAGCCGATGGCTTAGCACTTATTCAAAAAGGCGCAGAAGTCGTTATGGTGTTTGCTGTTGTTATGTTGATCATGACTTATGTCAAAGACAAAGGAAAGAGCTTCTCTAAGATCGGCGCTGCTGGTTTGGCTTTCTTTGGAGCCTTAACGATGCGTTATATGGCTACTGATGCTGGTAAACTATTTGTTTCAAGTGCTTGGTTCAATCAACCTACCACCAATCAAGTCGCTTATTGGGCCATCATGTGTGCTTTAGTTGCTGTTATGATCATCTCTATCATTCACTTCTTCGATCGTAGCACCAACCCTGCTTTCGATTTCAGATCTTATGGGGTTTCCGTTACTTGTAAACAAGTCATGTTGGCTCTAGGCTTAGCCTTGACCTTATTGGCTGCTGGTTATGCATTATTGTATACCATCGACTATCTATTGGTCGTAGACTTCAGATTCTGGTCATGGGCTGTTAAGACCTTTGAAGTTTCCCATGTGTTGTCTGCTCTACAATACGCTCCATTCTTCTTAGTCTATTACTTCTTTGTTTCTATCGCCATCAACCTCAATACCAACAATACTTATATCAATGGTTGGAAAGGCTACGCAGTTGCGATCTTCATGGTCGTAGGTGGCTTGGTTATTTGGATGTTTATGCAATATGGAAGCTTGTTTACGAATATGGTTGCTATGGAACCTGGACAATCGCTCAACAGTATCTTGTTGTTTGCGACCATCCCATCCTTGACCGTTGCAACGATCTATGCCAAACGTCTGTATAAGATGACTGGAAATGTAATGACTGCTGCTTTCTTCAACACAGTACTCTTTACATTGATCACTGCTGCTAATACGATCGTCTATTCATTCTTGAAATAAAAAGGCATATAATATAAGCAAGCCTGCAGTGCAGGCTTGCTTTTTCTTAGAGCTCAGCTCTAGATGGGAGACCTTATGGAAGAATACATCTTAGCTTTAGATCAAGGAACTACCAGTTCACGTGCCATTGTTTTCGATAAACATTCAAACATCATCTCTGTAGCTCAAAAAGAATTTACCCAATATTTCCCTCAACCTGGTTATGTTGAACATGATCCAAATGAGATCTGGTTATCGATCTTAGCGGTCATCGCTGGGGTCTTTCAAAATCATACGATACAACCTTCTCAAATCAAAGCCATAGGGATCACCAATCAACGTGAAACCACCATCGTTTGGGATAAGAACACAGGGATCCCTGTCTATAATGCGATCGTTTGGCAGTCTCGTCAAAGTGCCCCTATTTGTGATGATCTTAAGGCTAGAAATCTCGCTGATTTGATCAGAAGCAAAACTGGACTCGTCATAGATGCCTATTTCTCCGCAACCAAACTAAAATGGATCTTAGATCAAGTTCCAGGAGCTCGTGAAAGAGCTTTAAAAGGCGAACTTTTATTTGGGACGATCGATACTTGGTTGATTTGGAAACTAACAGGAAATAAAGTCCACGCGACAGATTATTCCAATGCGAGTCGTACGATGATGTATAACATTCATACCTTATCTTGGGATAAAGAAATCCTAGAGATCTTAGGTATTCCAGAAAATATGTTGCCTAAAGTCATGGATTCTTCTGGACTCTTTGGGAGAACTGCACCTTATCATTTCTTTAACTATGAAGTTCCTATTACAGGTGTAGCAGGTGATCAACAAGCTGCCCTATTCGGTCAAGCATGCTTTACCCAAGGTATGGCGAAAAATACCTATGGGACAGGTTGTTTCCTACTGATGAATACAGGAAACAAAGCCATGGTGAGTGCTCATGGATTGCTTACGACGATTGCTTGGGGACTTGATGGAAAAGTAACTTACGCTTTAGAAGGCAGTGTCTTTGTGGCGGGTAGTGCGATCCAATGGATCAGAGATGGTTTAGGTCTTATCGCAACTGCTTCTGAAAGCGAAAGATCAGCAGAAGCCGTTGAGAGCAGTGATGGGGTCTATGTGGTCCCTGCTTTCGTTGGATTAGGAGCTCCGTATTGGGATGATAAGGCAAGAGGTGCCATCTTTGGATTAACACGAGGCACCACTCGAGATCATTTGATCAGAGCGACTTTAGAATCCATGTGTTATCAAACCAAAGATATCCTTACTGCGATGGAGAAAGACTCCAAAACAAAATTGACTGCGTTAAGGGTCGATGGAGGCGCTGTCGCCAATAATTTCTTGATGCAATTTCAAAGTGATCTACTTCAAACCAAAGTCATTCGTAATGAGATCAGTGAGACCACAGCCTTGGGTGCTGCTTACTTAGCTGGGCTAGCGATTGGTTATTGGGTCAATAAAGAAGATGTCGAAGCCAATAATAAGGTCAATCGTATCTTCACCCCTGTCTTAGATGACACCAAGGTCAAAGAACTGTATGAAGGATGGCTAAAAGCTGTCCGCTCGAC
>CAIXIN010000163.1 GCA_903919545.1 uncultured bacterium
CCCTCACAATAAAAAACCGCTTCTTTCGAAGCGGCTATTCCTTAGTCTTTTTTCTTACTTATCCATAAACCCAATAGGGCTAAAATTAGAAGCGACAAGCCTGATTTGGACGCAACCCCAGTATCAGGTAATGATTCTGTCCATTGAGCATAAAGCATTGTGTTGTCTTCGAAGTAATATGTGTCTTCATCAATCATGTCTTCACCCAGGGCATCCGTAGACCATCCCTTGAGCACAAAACCAGTCCTTTCAATAACTACTGGAAGAATCCTATATTCCCAATAAATATATTCTTTCACATTGGGGTTATAAAACTCATCGGTACCTTCCATTAGTATTCTCCCAAAAGTCAGTTGCATATCAACTTTTTCGTCTTCTGAGCTAAAGAAGATATAGTTACGATCTCCCCACAATGAGAAGTATCCATCATTTAACCCACTGAATAAGAAGAAAGAATTTTCATATTCAAATTCAAGATCTACATTGATAGATCCTGCAACATCACTGGTAACATCTTTAAATTGGAATGTTGGATATCCAGTATTAGAGAATAATGAACTTCCTGTATAGAGTGTATTATCATAGAAAACATCTTCCAAGCTAACATCGACATCTGAACAATTGATTGGATCGATCAAGGTCTGAAAAGATCCACTTGGGGTAAAGCCTCCAGCAGGAGCACTTTCTTCTTTTTCAAGTGTTCCAGCGAAGTATGAATTTGCGATATAGACTTCTCCTTGAGAAAATCCAATGAGACCACCTACAACTTGATCCGCTTTAAAGGTTCCTCTCGCATAAGCGTTATAGATTTCTAAAATATCGCCTTCTTTTTCTCCAACTAAACCACCTACATACATATATCCAGTCAAGGTCCCAACAAACGAATCTGAACTTAGATAGTCCCAACCAGTAGATTGGCCAATAATGCCTCCTACATATGAATCACCTTCAATGACAGCATTTACAAATGCGTAATAAATATCAGTATTGAGAGAGAGTCCATTAACTCCTCCTACTCTATCTCCGGTAGATTTGACTTCACCACTGAAATCTATGTATCTATAGGAACCATCTTCTGAAGTCCCTGCAATACCACCAACTCTATTTACACTGCCTCCTAATCCCACTCTGGTTTCAGAGATCACCAATTGACGAATGTAGTCAGCAAGACTATACCCAACAAAACCACCTACACCTAGATAACCATCCCCAAATTCTTGTGAGAAATCATCGCAAATTTTAACGTCAACTCCTTTGATCTCATTACGGATGTAATCCATATAGTAAGAGTATCCAACGAAGCCCCCTACACCACGACCCCCAATAACGATGACGTCTTCTACATAATTACGAGTAACATATAGATCATTATCATCATCATCGATGATAATCCCCACTAAGCCACCAGCATGAACATAGTTTCCACTTGTAACCGTTGTACCAAAAACGGAATTTCTAAATATTACATCTGTATCAGAGAGATAGCTATCAAAGTATTCTGCCCAACCGATTAGACCAGCTACACCAGATTCATCAATACTGGCTCCGGTTTCAATGGTAGCAGCAAAAACGCGACAATCATTAATACTAAAGTCTTCCCCATAACCTACGATACCACCAACACCCATCCCGCTATTTTGCGCATCTACATTGATAGATCCTGTAAAGCTTAAAGCTGCTAGATTTTGAACCAGATAAACTTCCCCAAAGATTCCACCTACAGAGGTATATCTAAAAGTACTTGTGGTACTCAATTCAATATCCCCATCGACCCAAATATTGTTGATGTCGATGTCATAATACCCTTCCACTAATGTTGATAATCCACCAACCATGACACTGGCATCACCAGTTTCAATATCTAAAGCACTGATGGTATATTGTAAACCAAAATTAAATAGGCGTGCATTTTGCCCAATGGCCCCAAACATCCCAGCAGCGAAAACATTTTCTTCAAATATGCTTGTTACGTAGATCGGTAAAGCTAGATTGGTTATTTCATAACCAGCTCCATTAAGCTCTCCAATAAACGGATCACCATACTCACCAATGTGTTCCCATGTAAAACCTGCCATATCCAAATCATTTCCTAAGACATAATACGCATCTAAATCTAGATTCATATCTTGTAATTCTTGAGCTGTCGTGATCACATATGGATTTTCAAGTGTTCCTTCTTGTCCTTCACCATACCCCACCACCCTTAACCCTACACCTTTTAAATTAAGCGATAAAGTCAATAATACCGCTAAGCATATCCCAATTCTTTTCATCGTGATTACCTCTCTTCGATATCTCTATTTTAAGACTATATATACATTTATACAATCTAATTATGTACACTTCCTAAACATAATCTTAGTTATTTAAAATTAGACTTGTATTTATCATTCATAGATGGACTTCTGCTTTGGACGTCTTCCCTGTTTTTCCTTTACTTAATCTGTTAAACTGTGTATAATCTGTCGGTATGTCAGCACAGAAATGAGAAAAAATGAAATTTAATGAATTAAGCATAAGCAGTGAGATGTTAAAAGCCATTGACGAGATGGGCTACGAAGATTGTACCTACATTCAAGAGAAGACAATTCCCTTGATTTTGGAAGGCAAGGATATCATTGGACAAAGTCAGACCGGAACCGGTAAGACTGCGGCCTATGGCATCCCGTTAATTGAGAATCTTCAAAAGCTCGAAAGACGGATCCCTCAGGTATTGATCCTAACCCCAACCCGTGAGTTAACCTTACAGGTCACCAACGAACTCAGAAAGTTCGCTAAATATAAAGAAGGCATCCGTATTGTCTCCATCTACGGTGGAGAACCTATCAGTTCACAGATCCGCGATCTTAAAGGTGGCGTCGACATCATCGTCGGTACACCAGGAAGAGTCATGGATCATATGGAACGTAAAACCTTACGTTTCAGTGATCTAAAAGCTTTCGTCCTAGACGAAGCTGATGAAATGCTGAAGCTTGGCTTTAAAGAAGACATCGAAGAGATCTTAAAATCTTTACCGTCAGAGAAACAATTCTTATTGTTCTCTGCGACGATGCCTAGAGAAATCCTAAACATCACGGACGAATACCTGAATTCTCCGATCCACATCAAGACCGCTCAAAAAGAAATGACCGTCAATGCGATCCAACAGGTCGCATATGAAGTCAGCCAAGGTTCTAAAACAGATACTTTGGTCCAACTCTTGGAATTCTATAGACCTGATTCTTGTATGATCTTCTGTAACACGAAGAAAATGGTCGATGATGTTGCTGCATTATTAGGCTCTAAAGGCTACAACAGTGCTGCCATCCACGGCGATCTTAAGCAAGAAATGCGTACGATCGTTATGGACCGCTTTAAACAAAAGAAATTAAACATCTTAGTGTGTACCGATGTCGCTGCCCGCGGTATCGATATCGATGATTTAGACATCGTCTTCAATTACGATGTACCTCAAGAAATCGAATACTATGTCCACCGTATTGGTCGTACAGGCCGTGCTGGTAAAGAAGGTCTATCGATCACCTTGATCACACCTCGTCAACGTAATATTCTAACCGTATTGGAAAGACTCACAAAAGCTTCCATCGCGAAAAAGAATCTACCGACTTTGGCTGAGATCCAAGCTGTAAGATTTACCCACCTAACTCAAGACGTAATGAATTCCCTACAGAAAAATGACATACCTGTGGAAATCAAAGCTTTGACTGAGAAATTGGTCGACAGTGGACTATCTCCGATCGAATTGGCTCAAGCCCTCTTGTTCAAGATGGTTGGGAAAGATATCTTCACTGAAATCAAAGAACCAATCAACGCAGTTAAACGCGCTAAACGTGTCGCAACCGCTACAGTTCAAATGGATGTCGGTCGTAAACACAACGTCGCTCCTGCTCATATCGTTTCTGCCATCGCAGAAGCCACAGGCATCTCTGGGGCTGATATTGGTAAGATCCGCATCTCTGAACACAACACAACCGTCGAAGTTCCTCTGGAATTCCTCGAAGATGTATTGCGTATCATGAATGAAGGCACCATCAAGGGCTATAAGATCAAAGCCTTTGAACTCAAGAATCCTTCCGCTGAACCTAAACGTCGTTATCAAAACGATAGTCATGGTTCTTATCCTAATAAGCACAGCTTTAAAACAAGACATGGAAAAACCGATTAATCTCGGTTTTTTTACGTCTACTATTTTTAATCTAAGTCTTGAATGATGGTCTGTTTATATTCATCAACGGTTTTCATTTTAGATTGTTGATGTTTAAATATCCAGAACAGAATCCCTGTTGGTATACATACAAAGAAGATCGCCAATAATGAACCTAATAAACTCGCACCTCTGAATATTACCCCAAGTATAGCCATAACGATAAAGGATGTAATTACTCCTGTTATAGCTGGTAAGATCAATCCTTTTAAATAGCTTTGCTTCACAAGATAGAATTGGAGAAGGATTAGAATTATCAAAGGTATCAAAACCATTAATAGATAGATAATAAACTGAATCCAAAGGATTGCATTCATTAGAGTTCCTCTACGGACATTTGAATTAACTCTCGTCTGATTCTATGTTTCTTTAAATATTGAATATTAGTTAGAACCAATGCTATGGTAGGAACATTAAACAATCCAAGATACATTAATAGAAGGTATAAGAAACCGATAATCGTTGGTTGTGGGTAAGTGAAGAAATCTTTCAATAGATAGAAAGTCACACCAAGTGATAAGACACCGAAGAATACAGGTAAAACAAATCTTAACCAAGCTTTATTTTTCTTCAATAATATTCTTTGAATTAGTATCAAGATTATAACCGGTAAGAACTGCAAAGCAAAAATTAACCATTTCATTATAAAACTTAATACTTCCATAGCGAAACTGGACATTTAGGAAAGATCCTGTATCGTCATCTTATCTAGTTCTTTATTAGGTGATTGTTTCTTATGGACATTCTTATAGATAAGGAAGAAAACAATGGTTGGAGTAAAAGACAATATGATATAGATAATCATCGTTATGATGATTGCTCCTCTAAGCGCAAGTAGTGTTAAGAATAAGGTTGAAAGAATTGCCCATACTAGTGATACGATCGGTAAAATCAAGCCTGGCCAATCTTTCTCCATTTTCGATAAGTAAACTTGGAGTACGATCAATCCTACAACAGGAACTATTAAGAATAAGATTACAACAAGTAGAAGTGGAATGAATGCGACAGCCATATTAAATGTTCTCCTTTTTAGATTTCTTGTATTCACTGATAAGGATCTTTGCGGTTTCGATGTCTAATTTCTCATTTACAGCTAATCGCTTGATCAAAGCCACATAAGGTTCATTGGCGGATTCTTCACTGATCTGGATCTTTTGGATCAATCGATCGAGTTTTAATCGAACCGTAGGATAGGTTACTCCGTATTGAGTCGCTAACTCTTTTAGTGAACCAGAAGCCAATAAGAAGCGCTTGGTAAAGGAGACATCCTCATCATCGAGGTTGATCATCCATTCAGGTATGACTTGTAGTGCCATAATGACCTCTTTCTTTAATAATATTGAGTATAAACTTTAATATTATTAAAGTCAATACCTATTATAATCTTTAATATAAAGTAATTAAGTGATAAATCCAATAAAAAAACCGCCGAAGCGGTTTAGATTTGATTAACCTTTTAAAACTGGTTGGACTCCAAATGCGAATCCAGTATGACCAGCGATCCCTGCAGGCAATACGATCTGTTCGATCTCATATCCTGGAGCTTTTTCATTCAAGTAATTTTTAAATGCTTCTACTCGATCAAAGGACTCACATGAAGGGACAAAGACTTTATGGGTCTTAGGAGAATTTCCTCTCGCCTTCATATCATCAACGACAGCTTGAAACAGCTTGACGTCGGTTCTTGAAGTATCCATCTTTTCGATCGAAGGAACCGCATAATCCAAAGACAAGAGCAATTTAATTTTTAATAGGGTTCCCAATAAGGCAGTTGCGCCTTTTACACGGCCCCCATGAATCAATTGTTCAAGGTTATCCGGTAGGATATAGGTCTTAGAATCTTTGACCATAATGGTTACGATGTTGACGATTTCTTCTACGCTCTTACCTTCATCGACCATTTTCTTGGCGACGAGGACTGCTTGTTTACATGGACCACAGGTCGTCATCGTATCGATGATGGTGATCATGTTTTCTACTTCAGCATTGGCAGCGCCTAAACAGAAAGTCTGATAGGTACCTGATAGGACTGAGGATAATGAGATGGCGATGATATGATCATAACCTTCTGATTTAAGTTGAGTAAACAATTCTTCTACGAAACCGATATTTGGTTGTGATGTTTTAATGCTCTTATGTGTTTTTAAGGCATCCACGACATCTGCTGGTTGAATATCGATCATATCTCTGTATTCTTTACCTTCTAAATTGACTTGGATTGGGGCGACAAATACACCTAATTCTTTCGCTAAGGATGGGGAAATCGTAGAATTGGAATCTGTAACTATGGCAATTTTACTCATGGGTTCTCCTTGTTTAGTGTTCATATCATAGATAATGAAAGTCGAAATGTCAAATAATACTATTTCTTAACAAGTCCAATCTTACCTAAAGCTTTGGCTCTTGCCTCAGATTGATGTACCGCATGGACGATCTGATCTTCTACCCCATGCTCTTTTAAAGCTTTGATTCCTTCTATGGTTGATCCATTGGGTGAACAGACTCGTTCGATCAATTCATTAGGATGGACTCCGTTTTCTTGAAGATAAGTAGCTGTCCCAATAAAGGTCTGATAGATCATCGTAAAGCATTCATCTTCACTAAATTGACCTGCCGCTCCTAGTTTCATCGCATTCATAAAATAGGCAATATACGCAGGGCCACTCCCGATAAGTACTGATCCTATATCCATCTTTGCCTCATCGATCAATTGAACCAAGCCTAGTTTAGAAAACATCACGGCACAGATATTTAAATTATCGGTGTCTAAAGTATGGGCTTTACTTAATAAGATAACACCTTGTAGAACTTCAACCGCTAGATTAGGCATAACTCGTATGACTTGGGTACTGGGGTCAACCAAACCGATAAGGCTCTCTGTCGATATCCCAGCCGCAATCGAAATGATGGCCTTGTTTTTGAGATGATCTCTTAACTCTATAAGTTCAGAAGGCAAGACTTGAGGTTTGACCGCCAATAAGATGATGTCGCATTTATCACACATC
>CAIXIN010000164.1 GCA_903919545.1 uncultured bacterium
CCACGGTTTTATTCATAAGAAAATTGAAGTTGACACTGATCAAGCGAGCGATTACGGTCGCATATAATATGGTATCCACACCTTTTAAGGTATATACAAATAAAGTAAATACACCGATATCTAAGCCAGTAGATAGAAGAGAAATCACTGAGAAAGTTAAGATCTGACGATAGATTCGAATAGAATCTAGAAGTGGATTAAAATGAGAAGCTGAATTATCGTCGATATAAATTGTTTCTATAACGACTTCTTTGATTGGGATACTTAATTTACCGCAATATAGAAGCATGTTCATTTCATATTCATAACGTTCCCCAGGAACTTTAAGAAACTTCTCCATCGCAGGTCTTCCAAAAGCTCTTAGACCAGTTTGGGTATCAGTGATCTTTTGTCCAATCAGATAACTGGTGATTAGACGCGTGATCTTATTGCCTAGTTTACTTTTAAGTGGAACTTGGCTTTCATCGAAACTACGACTTCCTAAAACGAGTGCCTCTGGATAAGCTTCTGCTCCTTTTAGGACATTGATGATGTCTTTGGTTTGATGTTGACCATCCGCGTCAACCGTCACAAAAAGATCCAAATCATTTCTCTTTTGGCAATATTCTAAAGCAGTCTTCAAAGCACGACCTTTACCTTGATTGACGTCATGGGTCAATACAATGACATGGTCTTGTTTCGAAGCCTTTTCGAAGACCTCATTACAGCTGGGTTTACTGCCGTCGTTTACTACGACGATGACGCTGGCCACTAAGGCACGGTTGAGCTCATCGATCAGAGAATTTAAACGGAAATCGGGTTGATAAGCAGGGATCAATATCACATTTTTCATAGGCTATGTATATTATACTGTATACATTGTGGCATCACTATGAAAAAATGTATTTTTGAGCTTTATAATGTTAAAATAATGAGGAACTATGTTAAAAAAGAAAAATAAGCATCTTGCATACAATGCAAAAATCCTATTAATTATCTCAAGTATCATTTGTGTATCTTTATATATCAGTGTTTTATCTGAGCGAGTCATGATCGTTCAAGAGGACCCTGATGTCATTGAACCCGATGGAACCAGTGCTGTCCATGCCTTGGTAATCAATGAGATCATGAGCTCTAATAATGGGGCTGTAGCTGATCCTTTTGGGGAAACTTATGATTGGGTTGAGCTTTATAATGGGACGACCCATAATATAGATCTTACGAATTATGGCTTAAGTGATACCTCTGATCAGACCAAGTGGGTCTTTCCTTCAACCATCATCAAAGCGAAGAGTTTTTTAGTGGTTTACCTTACGAACACAGATCTTCCTGGTTTATACGCTAACTTTGGATTAAAAAGTGAAGGCGGGGAAAAAATAGTCTTACGAGATTCAGGAGGCATGATCGTTGATCAGATCCAATTGCCAATCCTAAGCGCAAATACAGTTTTAGCGAGAAACAATAGTGGCTCTTGGGTAGTATTAGAACAGATCAGTCCAGGCTTTACCAATACCATCGAAGGCCATCAGCAATACCTAGATTCAATAACTTTAACTCAAGATCAATTGATTATTACGGAAGTCTTACCAAAAAACGCAGGTAACTTCACCAATCCATATACAGTTTTACCTGGTTATATCGAAATCACCAACACAGGACTTACTCCGATCAACCTAAAGAACTATGCAATAGGGG
Source organism: uncultured bacterium (assembly GCA_903919545.1). Classification (GTDB taxonomy): domain Bacteria; phylum Bacillota_I; class Bacilli_A; order Erysipelotrichales; family Erysipelotrichaceae; genus UBA2212. The sequence continues at coordinate 1,675 of CAIXIN010000164.1, forward strand.
ATGAATTGGCTTCTCCTTTTCAATGGCGTTTTCCTTCGTTGACTCTTGATCCTGGAAAATCAGTGGTCGTTTATACATCTAATCTGAATCGTAAAGATGGAGAACTTCATGCGGATTTTACCCTTAACGCTCAAAATGGATCTGTTTTTCTTACGGATGGATCTGGTCATATCATCGATAGGATCGATTACTCAATGGTTCCAAATGGTTATGCGATTCAAAGAAAAGGCGATATCATCGAATTCAGCCCTTCTTTAAGTCCTGGTCAACCCAATACAATAGCGGGGATCACGTCTTTTCAAAACACAATGAAGACCCCAACAGGTTTGATCATCAATGAAGTCATGACGATCAATACGACCTTGATGCTCCATAATGGAGCCAATGCTTATTCGTGGATAGAATTAAAAAACAATTCAACAAGTGCCATCGACTTATCAAAATACACCATATCAGAATCTTTTAATGTGTTAAGTGCTGTCTCATTACCAAATAAGATCTTACAACCCAATGAATTCATCGTTGTGATGGCTTCTGGGGATTCTAGTTTAAGTACCAGTGAATATCAACATATCGATCTCAAAATCAAGGGTGATAAGTCCCTCTATCTTTTTTATGGAGATAAACTTCAAGATTGTATATTCGCTGCTCAAGTACCTACAGATACAAGCTATGGGAGATCCAAAGATAAAGGTTTTATCTATATGGAAGACGCTAGTCCCAACGCAGAAAATAATGTTGGATTAAGAGCGGTAAGTCTTAGTGTAAGAAGTTCAATTGAGAGTGGTGTGTATACTACATCAACGCTTAATTTAGATCTTCTTTCAAGTGGGACTGTGTACTATAGCACCAATGGGGAGACTCCTACGACTTCAAGTAAACAATATTCCCAACCCATTCAACTCACAAAAACGAGCGTCATCAAGACCGTCAATATTGAAGAAGGTAAAGTTCCTTCTGAGGTGCTTTCTTATACGTATATCTTAAATGAGGATTTGACCCTACCTGTGGTTTCTTTAACGATGGATCCTGATCAGTTTACTGATCTTCAAAGTCATCCATGGGATACCAAATTAGAATATGGCGGACACATCGAATATTATCCTATCGAAGGTGAAGGTTTCTCCATCAATTGCGGTGTTCAATTGTTTGGAGGTTCAACCAGAGGACTAGCTAAAAAAAGTTTCTCGATTACCTTTGAGGAACAATATGGGGAAGATAAATTAAATTATCACGTTTTCGAAAATCGTGATTTTTCTGTTTTTGATACCTTAGTTTTAAGGTCTGGCTCTCAAGATTACAGTACAACCTTCTTTAGAGATATTCTCGGTTCTTCTGTCATGGAAGATTCTACGACCGTAGAAGTCCAAGCTTATAAAACGACCATACTTTATATCAATGGACAATACTGGGGACTCTATGACATCAGAGAAAAAGTCGATGATGATTTCGTCGCTACTCATTACAATGTCGATGAAACCACTGCCAGTGTTGTACGTATGGGAGGCACAATTTCAGCAGGGAATAAGAAAACATACAGTACTTTGATGAATTATTTAGCGAGTCATGATTTAAAATCTACTGAGAACTATGAATACGTAAAAACTTTGCTTAACATCGATAGTTATATTGATTTTTGGGTAGCAGAGCTTTTTACCACCAACAATGACGTCATAAACTTTCGCTTTATTTCATCTACAGCCTATGATGAAGGACGTCTTCAAATGATCTTCTATGACTTGGATTATGCTTGGTATTATCCAAATCGTGCCTACTATGAGTTTATGATCAATCCTGATGGGATGAGTGATCTTCATGTAAGCTCATTGATCAATCGTCGTTTATTTGAAAATGAAGAGTATAGAACCAGATTCCTTGAGCGTCTTAGTCTTAGTTTAAAGACATTGTGGAAAGAAGAAACTGTACTTGCTAAATTGGAAATCATTTATCAATCCATTAAACCTGAAATCACAAGAGATTTCAAACGATGGAGACTTGATCCAAGTGTATGGGAGGGCAATGTTGATTTCTTACGTAACTTCATTACGACAAGAACGAAAAATCTTCTAAGACAAACCAAAGCTTTCTTTAACTTAAGTGATGCGGATTATGAGTATTACTTTGGGGATCTCTAATGAACTATCGACATGAACTGAAATTCATCATGACGCCTGCGAATGCATTACTGCTAAAAAGACTCTTGTTTCAACTTATGGAGATTGATCCTAATGGAGATACCTTAGGTAGATATATGGTCAGAAGTCTCTACTTCGATACCTTAGGAGGTTCTGCTTTCTTCGATAAGATTGATGGGGTAGAATACCGAAAGAAGTATCGAATAAGATACTACAATAACGATACTGATTTCATTAGATTAGAGTCAAAGCTTAAAATCGATGATTTATCAAAAAAGACCCAAGAACGTATAAGCTTAGATCTTGCTCAACATTTAATGAAGGGGGAGATCGATGAGATAGAACTCAAGCCAAATTCTGTTTTAACGGACTTTGCCTTAGACATTAAATTAAATGCCTTAAGACCTTCAGTGATCGTCGATTATCAAAGAACAGCCTTCCTACAAAAAGAACTGGATGTGAGAATTACTTTCGATGAATTGATTCGTTCTAGAGTCTATGATACGGATTTGTTTAAAACGGATTATGCTTCCATCACTGTGTTAGAACCTGAAGAAGTGGTCTTGGAAGTTAAATACAACGATATCATTCCTTCTACCATCGCCGATGTGATAAAACATACCCCGATGATTCGCTTAGCTGTAAGTAAATATGCCTACTGTTACAACAAAAAATAGGAGCGTCCCATGGAAATCATTGAACTCATTCAGAATGCGATTGTACAACAGTTTACCGGAACCATCTCATTAAGCAGTATTCTATTATCACTCATTACGTCCTTTGTGATTGCCTTGTTTATCTTGGTGGTCTATAAACGAACCTACAATGGGGTTGTCATGTCCAAGTCTTTTAGTTTACTTTTGGTTTTATTGGCAATGGTTACTTCCTTAGCCGTAAGAACCATAAGTTCTAATCTGGCCTTGTCTTTAGGGATGGTAGGGGCCTTGTCTATCGTACGTTATCGTACAGCGGTCAAAGATCCTATGGATACAGGTTTTATCTTCTGGGCCATTATGGCTGGGATCATGGCGGGGATAGGACTCTATCTTATCGCCATCATTTCTGCTTTGGCTTTAGGAGTCCTATTTATGTTGGTCTTTGGATTTGAAGTTAAAAAGAGCTCACAGTTTCTATTGATCATAAGATATGATTCTCTGGCTCATGAGGCTGTATTAACAGCCTTAACCAAGCTTCCAAAACATAAACTAAGAAATAAAACTATGGTTGGATCTAAGATCGAATTGACCTTTGACATTGAAATTAAATTGTATGAAGAACAAGTCGTAGATCCTTTAAAAGCCATCGTTGGGGTAGATTCTGTCAACCTTATCTCTTATCAACATGATTATGGGCTTTAAAAAGGCTTCTAGAGCCTACTAAACATCTGCCTGTGATAAAATGAAATCTGTGAAAAACACAAGCTATGATGAGATCTTAAACGAGATCGATGATCATTTGACCAAAGGCGAGATCAAAAAAGCATTGGACTTGATCGATGAAGAACTTAGGATGCCTTATATCCCACCCTTTGTTTTGGCTAAACTAAACCAATTCAAAGAAATCGCGATGACGGCTCAAAAAATGAACACTGATATCCATTTGGACATGAGTGAAGAAGGCATCTTGAACTATCTACATCAAGATGATCTTCATCAACTGAGGGCTTTAGAAGCTTTTAGTGTCATGAACATGAGAACGATTCTTCCTTTGGTTCAAAAAGCGTTTGATTTGATAGAAGGACGTTTATTAAAATGTCTTCTAACAAAACTTACAATTGAGCAAGCTCTAACCGAAAGCTTTAGTTTCACGGATGAAGGCATCACTTATGAGTTTATTCCTGCATCCTTGACCTTGCCTGAAGACAGTGAAGGCTATCAAGAAGCAAGGGCACTTATAAAAGAGTGGCTTGAGGATGATGATCCATCGATGATGAAACTGTGTTTGGATCAAGTAGAATTGGAATGCCTTATGAGACTGCCTCAATCGATCGATGAAGATGAAGCATTCGACTTGGCTTTTCAAATTCTAAAAACCATTTTTCTGATGATTTCTACGCCTGAACATTTCGAAAAGTTCATCGTCGATAAAGCAATCCAAAAAAATGGTCATTTAGCACTCTTTAATTGACAGTGCTAAATTAAGTGTTATAATTATTAGGCAATTTAGGAGGTCCTCATGAAACATACATGGACATTAAAAGAAAAATCAAATGGAGTATTGACTGTCAGTTTAGATGGTGAAGCTTGGGCTAAAGCTCAAACCAAAGCCTTAAAGAAATTGGCAGAAAAAACGGAAATCAAGGGCTTCCGTAAAGGAAAAGCCCCGATCGATAAAGTGAAGGCATCCCTAAGTGAACAAGAAATCTTGATAAATGCGGTTGAATCCATCGCCCAAGAAGCTTTAGAAGCTGGTCTTTTAGAACTTAAGATTGATCCGATCAGTCGTCCAGAATTGGGTGTAGATAAGATCAGTGTTGAAGAAGTCGTCATGACCTTTACCTTTGACGTTAAACCTGAAGTTACTTTAGGCCAATACAAAGATTTAGGCATCAAAAAGACAAAAGTAAAAGTCACCAAAGCTGAAATCAACGCTGAAGTTGAAAAACTCAGAGAAGAATTCGCTGAACTCGTTTTAAAAGAAACAGGTAAAGTAGAAGCTAAAGATACAGCTGTGATCGATTTTGAAGGCTTTAAAGAAGGCGTAGCCTTTGAAGGCGGTAAAGGGGAGAACTATTCCTTAGAAATCGGCTCGAACAGCTTTATTCCTGGATTTGAAGAAAACTTGATCGGTTTAGAAACCGGTGCCAGTAAAGATGTTGAATTGACCTTCCCTGAAAATTATCAGGCTGAAAACTTGGCTGGACAAAAAGTCGTTTTCAAAGTCAAAATCAATGAAATCAAGACCAAACAACTTCCTGAAGTTAACGATGATTTCGCTAAGACTGTCAATCATCATGATACCAATACGATGACAGGTCTATTAGAACATCTAGAACTTCATTTAAAAGAAGAAAAAGAACAAAAAGCAGAAGAAGAATACACCAATGCGATCTTGTCTAAAGTCGTCGAAGCAGCCAAAGTCGAAGTACCTGCATCTTTAGTCACTGAAGAAACAGATCGTATGATGGAAGATTTCAATGCGAGACTGAAACAACAAGGTTTCGGTTTAGAACAATTCACTCAGATCACCGGTCAAACCGTTGAATCTCTGAGAGAACAAATGAGTTCCGATGCTTCTGGTAAAGTAAAAGTAAGACTCGTATTAGACGCTGTCGCTGACGCTGAAAAACTAGAAGTCTCTGCTGAAGAAATCGAAACAGAATACAAAAACATCGCAGACAACTATACAATGGAAATCGCTCGCGTCAAAGAATTGGCCCCAGTGGAAACCATTGCATATGATTTGCGTTTACGTAAAGCCTTTGATTTAATCAAAGCAGAATAATTTGTCTTCCTTACATAGGAGGTGCAATCTATGACAAATCTAAATCTAGAAATGAACGTACCTGCCGTTGCGACGCGCGGTGTACTTATTTTCCCCAACCAAGAAGTGATGATTGAAGTCGGACGCGAGAAATCCATGAACGCTGTCGATGAAGCCCTCAATTACTTCGATGGTCAAGTATTCATCGTCTCTCAAAAAGACGTCCTCGTCGATGAACCTCACGAAAGAGATCTCTATTTAATGGGTACCTTGTGTAAAATCAAGACCGCTCGTAAAAAAGAAGGATTTCAACGTGTAACCTTTATCGGTGTAAAACGCGCAAAGATCATTCGTTTATCTGAAGATGACAAGATGTTATTTGCGACGATTCAACCATTAGAAGATGTGATTGGAGATTCTACTGAAGAAATTGCTTTGGTTCGCCAAGTCGGTAAGTCTTTAGAACAGATCACCAACGCTCAAAATCATTTCCCCCAAGAAGTGTTTAATCAATTGACCAAAGGGGTCAGCGCAGCTCAATTGGCTGATCAAGTTGCTCAATATTTCCCAATGAATGTCGATGATCGTCAAGGTCTATTAGAAGAGCTCAATCTTAATGCGAGACTCTTATTGATCGTAGGCAATCTTAAAAAAGAAAAAGAATTGACAGCCATTGAAGCCGGTATCAACGAAAAAGTTCGTGAACGTATCGAAGAAAATCAACGTGAATATTATTTACGTGAAAAGCTAAGAGCGATCAAAGAAGAACTCGGTGATGTCCCCAATGGGACAGATGATGTGGAAGATCTTCGTCGACTCGTCGAAGAGAATCCTTATCCAGAAAACATCAAGGCGAAAGCTTTAGAGGAAATCCAAAGATACGAAATGCTGCCTTCTGCCTCAGGCGAAAGCGGTGTGATCAGAACCTATTTGGATTGGCTTTTAAAAACACCTTGGTGGCAAGAAACCAAAGACAACGAAGACCTAATGGCGGTTCGAGCAGTGCTTGATCATGACCATTATGGACTTGAAAAAGTAAAAGATCGTATTATGGAATACTTGGCTGTTAAACTGATGACCAAGAGCCTAAATGCGCCTATCCTATGCTTGGTAGGTCCTCCTGGTGTAGGTAAGACTTCATTAGCTAAATCCATCGCCAATGCCTTAGGACGCAACTTCATCAAAGCTTCTTTAGGAGGCGTTCGTGATGAAGCTGAAATCAGAGGTCATAGAAGAACCTACTTAGGTTCATTACCAGGTAGAGTCATCCAAGGGATGAAGAAAGCAGGGGTCGTTAATCCTGTCTTCTTGATCGATGAAATCGATAAGATGTCTTCAGACTATAAAGGTGATCCTAGTTCAGCGATGCTTGAAGTCTTGGATCCTGAACAGAACTCAATGTTTTCTGATCATTATCTAGAAGAACCTTATGATCTATCTAAGGTCATGTTTATTGCGACAGCCAACTACTTGGAAGATATCCCTGCGGCTCTAAGAGATCGTTTAGAAATCATCCATTTAGATTCTTATACTGAAGATGAAAAGGTGAAGATCGCCTTGAATCATCTGATTCCTAAACAAGTCGCCATCAATGGCTTAAAGAAAGCTCAGTTTACTTTAAAAGAAAAAGAACTACTTCATATCGTACGTAACTATACCCGTGAAGCAGGTGTTAGACAGTTAGAAAGACATATTGCGGCCTTGTGTCGTAAGAGCGTCTTATCTATCTTGAAAGACAAGAAACGCACCATCAACATCAACGATAAACAATTGATGGAATGGTTAGGTAAAGAAATCTTTGAATATGGACGTAAAGAAACCAAGAATCAAATTGGGGTCGTTACGGGCTTAGCCTATACTTCGTTTGGGGGAGATGTGCTCCCTGTAGAAGTGACCACCTTTGAAGGCAAGGGACGTTTGATCGTCACTGGCCAATTGGGTGAAGTCATGAAAGAATCCACTGAGATCGCTTTGGGATATGTCAAATCCAACGCGAAGAAATACAACATCGATCCTAAGTTCTTTGAGGATCACGACATCCATATCCATGTCCCAGAAGGGGCAGTACCTAAAGATGGTCCTAGTGCAGGCATTACGCTGACCACAGCCATCATGAGTGCCTTAACACACAGAGCCGTCTATTCCAACTTGGCCATGACAGGTGAAGTGACTTTAAGAGGACTCGTATTACCGATCGGTGGCCTTAAAGAGAAATCTTTAGCGGCACATCGTGTAGGGATCACCAAGATCCTCATTCCTAAGCTCAACGAAAAAGATTTGGATGAAATGGCGCCTGTCGTCAAAGAATCCATTACCTTTGTTCCTGTTGAAAACATGGAACAGGTTCTAAAGGAAGCCTTGGTTTCCTAATGGCTGGATTTCAGCAAGCCGTCTTCGTGACCACAGCTGTGGCCAAAGCGGGATTCTCTTTAACAGATCTTCCTGAATTGGTTTTGGCTGGACGAAGCAATGTCGGTAAGTCTAGTTTCATCAATACTTTATGTCGACAAAAGTCTTTGGCTTATGTCGGTAAGCGACCAGGTAAGACCCGCTACATCAATTTCTATCAAGTCGAAGACTTGATCTCGATCGTCGATGTCCCTGGGTATGGCTACGCCAATCGATCTAAGACTGAGCTTAAAGCGTATGGGACCTTGATGGAAGATTACTTCAATACTCGACCCAACATTCGCGCCGTGATCTTGGTTATCGATTCTCGTCATGGGTTGACCTCTGACGATGAAGACATGCTGGAATACGTCACTGAAAAAAGATTTCCAATATTGATCGTTGCGACGAAGTCTGATAAG
>CAIXIN010000165.1 GCA_903919545.1 uncultured bacterium
AATTGTATGAGAGTAGAAGGAACAGTAACGATGGCGGGGAAACCTTATGTGTTTACACCAGACAGTTCCTTTGCGGTATTAGACTGGGGTAGAGGCGTATGGACCTATAAGAATACCTGGTATTGGGGAAGTGCATCAGGAGTCGTGGATGGTTTTAGTTTTGGATTCAATATCGGATATGGTTTTGGGAATACTAGTGCCGCAACAGAAAACATGTTGATCTATAAAGGAAAAGCTCATAAGCTTTCCGCAGTTACTTTTAATATCCCTTTGATAGATGGGAAAGAAGATTATCTAAAGACATGGACCTTCAGTAGTGATGATGGTCGTTTTGAGATGAGCTTTGAACCAATTCTAGATCGTTTCTCAAAGACATCTCTTTTGATTTTAGAATCTGATCAACATCAAGTCTTTGGGAAGTTTAGTGGAACAGCAATCTTAGATGATGGGAAAAAGATCATCATCAAAGATTTCTTAGGATTTGCGGAAAAAGTCGCCAACAAGTGGTAAACAAGGAAAGTTTATTATGAACATTCTAGATCAGAATAAGATCAACTTCTTAGCTTTAGAAAATGCCATCTCAAAACCACACGCTTATCAAAAATCAACGGTTCCATTTTGGGATGATCCTTATATTTCTACACAGATGTTGAATTTTCATTTAGATCCTGAAGTAGAAGCAGCCAGTAAGAAAGCAGAAACCATTTTAGCTGAAACTGCTTTTATTGAAGAAACGGTTAAACTGGATAAAACAAAAGCAGTTATAGACTTAGGATGTGGACCTGGACTTTACGTAAATGAATTCGCAAAGAAAGCAGGATCTGTATTAGGGATTGATCTTTCACAGAATTCCTTAGATTATGCCTCTAAAACGATTCTTCCTCAACATAAGAATGTTTCATTTATTAAAATGAACTATTTAGATCTACAAGAAGAGTCTCGTTTTGATTTGGCTACTTTGATCTATTATGATTTTGGAGCTTTGAATCTACAAGAACAAGCTAAGCTTCTGGATAATGTTCATCGTGTATTAAAAAAAGATGGGATCTTTGTCTTGGATGTATTAACAGATCAAGCAAGACAAGTAGAATCATTCGATGTGAAGTTTCATCAAAAAGGATTTTGGAGTCCTGAACCTTATATGGAAATACATCGTAAGCTTATCTATAAAGATCCTTTGATAAGGGCTGATCAATATACCATTATGGATGAAACAGGACATGTTCGTATCATACGCAATTATGATCGATTGTTTACAATGAGTGAGATAACCAATCTTATTATTGATCATGGTTTTAGAATAACTGGTCTATATCGTAATCTACAAGGAGATCCTTGGAACACGAGTTCTACGACGATGGGTTTGTTCGTTCAGAAAATATAAATTATTGAGCAAATAGTTTTTCAAAATGAAGATCTTATGATAACCTTTGTTTATGAACAAAACGCCAAAACAAAAGTTAGCCGACGTCTTGCTGTATCTCATAGGAATCATAGGAGTATCTAAGATACTGCTTACTTATCATGTCATCAGTTCTTCATTAATTTAATAAAAAAAGCCTAAATAAAGCAATCCAATTGGATTGCTTTTTTATTGATTGATGATCTCTACAACTTCAAGAATGGCTCTTTTGCTTTCAGGAATAGGTAGAAGAAGCCAATCATGAGGCATTTCATCATATACATAAGTTTTGATTTTAACATCTTCATTTAAGTGATGATCTATTAACTCAACACAGTCATAATAGAGGATCTCATGTGTTCCTACGAAAACATGGATTTCGCCTAATCCATCAAATTTTCCATTACTTGGAGATACAATCGGATCATTTTCCTCATGGCTTCCTCGATACAGATCCGCAATTTTTCTTAAAGAAGAAACATCCAGTATCGTATCCAATGAGGTTAGTTCTGATATTTTTGGATGTCTGCATCCTAGATCCAACCAAGGTGATAAGAGTATAATCTTTTCAGCTGGTTTAATTTTCTTATCTCTTATTATTAGTGATAAAGCTAAGGCAAGTCCACCACCAGCGGAATCACCCATCAAGATGAATTCATCTGAAGGATACTTAGATAATAGATGTTCATAACTTTCTAAAGCCATACTGATGGTTTCATCTACGTTTGCTTCAGGCGCTAAAGGATAATCCACAAAGGTAAATTTAGCGTGAGAAAGATCGATAAACTTTTTAATAAGACTGAAATGAAGATTGGTGGCTTCTAAAGAGTAGCCACCTCCATGAAAGTAGACTACATGTTTATGAGATGTGTTTTCTATAAGACCTAATGAGATCACATTTCTATTTTGGATAAGTACTTTAGAACTTGTATATTTTGAAGAAGGGTAATTTGGTTCTAATGGTTTCACTGATCGTTTAGGATGAGTAAAATCAACATGATCTTTTATTCGCATGATCTTTAGACCCGAGATTAATATCTGAGCAGTTTTACTTAGCATCTTGTCTCCAACTCTTTTTCAATTATATCATGAGCTAAGTTGAGCATAATTTTCAATCGTTACTAAAAAATTCAAAGATTTGATTTTGTTTCAATTTAGACACAAGTCTGTGACACTTTCAACA
>CAIXIN010000166.1 GCA_903919545.1 uncultured bacterium
AACGGGGCAGGCAAATCGACTTTGATGAAGATTCTTACTGGTATCTATGAGTTAGATTCAGGAGAAATTTTCGTTGATGGAACATTACAGCATATAAGAAACATCAAAGATAGTGAAGCTAAGAAAATAGCGATCGTTAATCAAGAAATGAATGTATTTGGTGATATGACTGTTTTAGAAAACTTATTCATCGGAAAAGAGATATCGAATAGAGGCGTCTTAAGTATCAACGAAGAAAAGCGTATCGCTAAGGGTATATTTGAACGCTTAGGGATTGAGTTGGACTTTAATCAGAAGGTCAAAGAACTTTCTGTAGGTATGCAACAAATGATCGAAATCGGGAAATCACTTGTCAACGATGCAGAACTCATCATTATGGATGAACCCACCTCGGCGTTGACAGAGAAAGAAATCGATATCCTATTCAAAGTTATACGTAGATTGAAAGCCGATGGAAAATCTGTTGTCTATATCTCTCATCGAATGAAAGAGATCTTTGAACTCTGTGATTCGATCACGATTCTACGTGATGGTAAATTGGTGACCAGAGAACAGATCAAAGACATAACCTTCGATGATGTTATTAAAAACATGGTGGGTTATGAATTAGGTGGTTTATTTCCTCCTAGACCTGAAGTTGAAGTAGGAGCGAAATTATTAGAGGTCAAAAATCTATCCAGACATAAGAAGTTTCATGACGTTAGTTTTGAACTCAGTGAAGGTGAAATCATTGGATTTGCTGGTTTGATGGGTGCAGGAAGAACAGAGATTATGAATGTCTTGTTTGGAGTTGATCATAAAGATGGTGGAGAAACCTACTTTAAATCAAAACGAGTCGTCATCGATTCCGCATCCAAAGCAAAATCACTTGGAATAGGTTATGTTACAGAAAACAGAAAAGAAGAAGGTCTGTTTCTAGATTTCAGCATAAGCGATAATGTCTTGTTCAATAATCTGAAAAGATTAAGTAAACGAACCCTTGTTAATGAAAAGAAATTAAAGTCAGTCATCAGTGAATATACACAGAATGTTCGATTAAAATGTCGTGATTATCAGCAGCTTGTATCAGAACTAAGTGGTGGAAACCAACAAAAAGTAGTTCTGTCTAAGTGGTTAGCAAACAATCCTGCGATCTTGATCCTAGATGAACCAACACGTGGGATCGATGTAAATGCTAAAAAGCAAATCTATGAACTTATCTTTGAATTAAAGAAAGCAAAAGTAGGAATAATCGTTGTCTCTTCTGAGTTGGTAGAACTGTTGGGTATTGCCGATCGTATCTACGTGATGCGTGAAGGTAGACTTATGACTGAGTTGGTCAATGATCAACTTACAGATGGTGTAGTAATGAACTATATGATGGGAGGAATAAACTTAACCAATGAAAACACAAATCTCAAAATCGTTTAAGGATGGAAATTTCAGTGTTCTAGGAATTAAATTCATTCAGAAGAATATTCCTTTGATGGGCTTTATTGCCTTGTTGATAATCTTAAGTCTTATGTCAAGTGCATTTTTAACTTCCTACAATATCCTTAGTGTACTTCGTCAAGCTTCTATCAATGGACTCATTGCCTTTGGGATGATGTTTGTAATCCTATCCTCAGGAATTGATCTATCCGTTGGATCAACCCTAGCATTCTCAAGTTTGATCATGGCTAAAATGATTCAGATGGGTATTCCATCTCCATACGCGATACTTATTTCATTGTTGATTGGAGCAATTGTAGGTGTTATCAATGGAATATTGATTTCTAAAGGTAAACTACAACCTATGATCGCTACTTTAAGCACCATGATGGTCATTCGAGGCTTGACCTTATTTATCTCCAATGGGGTTCCTGTTTCTAAATTAGGAGAAGGACTTATTGGTTGGATTGGTAGAGGTGATTTTCTAAATATTCCAGTTCCAGTTTATGTGTTGCTTATTATTTTCTTTATCATCAATTTCATCTTAAACAGAACTGTGTTTGGGAAAAGAGTTTACGCGATTGGCGGAAACTCAAAAGCAGCTCGACTCAGTGGTATCGAAGTAGAAAAGTATCTTATTTATGTCTATATATTCTCAGGTATACTCGCTGCTTTAGCAGGTGTTATCTTGACTTCAAGAATCGATTCTGCAGTACCTACAGCGGGGATATCTTACGAGATGAACGCTATCGCTGCTGTCGTAATCGGTGGTGCAAGTCTAACAGGTGGTCGTGGAAAAGTGACCGGGACTTTAATAGGCATCTTAATTATCGCTGTATTGATCAATGGTTTGAATTTATTAGGCACATCAGCTTACTTACAACAAATCATTACCGGTCTGATTATCATCACAGCCGTTATATTCGATCGTAAACGATAAAGACTATCTAGGTATTAAATCAGAAATGATTTTAAATACAAAACGGTGGCGACCAAACGCGGAGGAACAAAATGAAGAAGATTTCGGTATTGCTAATTTCATTGATTATGGTTTTAGGCTTGGTGGCTTGTACACCAGCTAAGAAGAAAGTAATTGGGTTTGCATCTTCAACCTTTACAAATCCTTTCTTCAACGACATCCAAACTGGTATTGAAGGCGTTTTAGAAGGCACAGGCTATACACTAGTTGCTTTGGGAGCTGATAATGATGCTTCTAAGCAAGCTGGACAAATTGAAGATTTAATTGCCCAAAAAGTTGATTTGATTTTGCTTAATCCTGTCGATAGCACAACTGTCGGTACCATGATTGACAAAGCTAATGCTGCTGGTATCCCTGTTATTACTGTTGACCGTAGTGCTGCTACAGGCGAAGTTGTTGCCCATGTTGCTTCTGACAACGTAGCTGGTGGAAAAATGGCTGGAGATTTCTTAAAAGCATTATTCACAACCGAATTCAAAGTATTAGAATTGTTAGGCCAACCTGGTGCTTCCGCTGCGACAGACCGTAGTGCTGGTTTCCAATCATCTTTCGGCGCTGACAAGATCAACCAATCGATTACTGCTAACTGGAGCCGTGCTGAAGGCCAATCCGTTACTGAAGCATTCTTGGCTGCTCAAGGCAACCCTGCTAAAGTTATCGTATTTGCTGCAAACGACGAAATGGCATTAGGAGCTGTTCAAGCACTTAAAGCTAACACAGCAGTTACCGAATACCACATTGTAGGTTTTGATGCCATTACTGATGCTGTCAATGCTGTAAATGCTGGCGAAATGGATGCAACTGTTGCTCAACAACCTGTCGAAATCGGCGCTGTTGCTGCTCAAGCTGCTTTAGATTACCTATCAGGTAAGACTGTTGCTAAGAGCCAACCTGTTGATTTGTCTTTAGTTGTTAAGAAATAATTAAGTAAGTTAAACACAAAACCTATCCATGTATCATGTGTTAAGAAAAGGAGATTGTCATGTACAAAATTAGTACTTCAATGATGTGCGCAGATCCGTTTGAATTAGGTAAATCGATTGCGACCATAGACAAACAAACTGATTATTACCATATCGATATCATGGATGGGCACTTTGTGCCCAATCTATCTTTATCCTTAGATTATGTTAAATTCTTAAAACACCATGCCACAAAACCAATCGATGTCCATTTGATGGTTACAAATCCAGCTGATTATGTTGATGAGCTGATTGAAATTGGTGTAGCTGTGATTAGTTTTCATTTAAGCACAGTTAAAGGTTCAGCTTTTAGGTTAATTCAAAAAATTAAAAGCGCAAATATTAAGGTTGGACTCATTTTAAATCCTACTGAATCACTAGAAGAAATCAGTTATTTATTAGGTAGAATAGATCGTATTACCATCATGACCGTAGAACCAGGATACGCAGGACAAAAACTAATACCAGAGGTTCTACCTAAGATTAAAGACATAAAAGCACTTAAAATAAAGAATAATTACAACTATGACATTGAAATTGATGGATCAAACAATTTTGAAACGTTTGAAACTTATATAGATCATGGGGCTGAAATTTTGATTTTAGGCTCTTGTTTGTTTAAATATGATGATATAAATAAAGGATATCATGAGATCAAATCATTCATTGATAAAACAGATTCAGAAAACAAAACTGAGTCTTATGTCGTTGGGATGGACATTGGTGGTACCTTTACTCGAATTGGAATAGTGGATAAAGACAACAAAACATATGAAGTACAAAAGATCCATACGGACACTTTAGTTGAAGATCTTGCGAATTACGTAATCAATTACGTCGAAAAAAATCATAAATATAAAATACAGGCAATCTCTATTGGCTTTCCTGGTGTTGTCAACGCTTCTAAACTTGAAGTTATTTCAGTACCTAATCAACGGAAACTTGAAAATTCGACTTATTTAGAAGAAATAACTAAAGCATTGAAATTACCAATATTTATTGATAAAGACACAAACCTCTTGTTTACCTTTGATATAGATCATCTTAAGTTAACCAACTATTCTTCAGTTCTTGGTTTCTACTTAGGTACTGGATTTGGAAATACGATGAAAATCGATCATAAGCTTATTAGAGGTGATCATAATTGTGCAGGGGAAATCGGTCATATTCCTTTAAGATCTGTAAAAGATGTTTGTGGGTGTGGAAAAGTAGGCTGTGTTGAAACAAGATCATCTGGAGTTAAACTCAAAAAAATCCATGAAGAATTTTTTGCGGAATATCCACTTGATCAATTGTTTACAAAATTCAGTTCAAGCGATCAATTAATTGAGTATATTCAAGATTTAGCGAATGCCATCGCAACTGAAATAATACTCTTGGATATTACTACGATCATTCTTGGGGGTGGTGTCATATCTATGGCAGACTTCCCAAAAGAAACACTTGAATCACAGATCTTAAAATTGATGAGAAATAAAGAAGCATATGATGATTTAAAAATATTCTATACAACGTCTGATGTAGAGAATGGCATTATTGGAGCTGGAATGCTAGCATTCCAAGCATTAAAGGAAAACTAAAATGAAAATCGCGATTGGGAATGATCATATTGGAATAGAGTTAAAACAAGTGATCATAGATGAACTCATAAAAAGAAATATAGAAGTTATAGATTGTGGAACTGATAATGCTGATCGAACAGATTATCCGATCTTTGCTGAAAAAGTGGCAAACTTAGTTTCGAGTGGTGCTGTTGAAAAAGGGATAATAATGTGTGGAACCGGCGTTGGAATTTCTATTGCCGCTAATAAAGTAAATGGAATAAGATGTGTTTGTTGTTCAGAATCATATTCGGCTATGCTTTCACGTCAACACAACAATACCAATATGCTTGCACTAGGTTCACGTGTGGTAGGAAAAGAAGTTGCTCGAATGATCGTCAATGCATGGTTGGATGCCGTTTACGAAGGGGATAGACATCAAAGAAGAATAGATTTAATAAGTGAAATTGAAACAAAACAGAAAAGAAAAATATAAACTAGGAAAGATAATGAACATAGATTTCATGTATCTTTCCTAAGTATCTCTACATACTTCTCATAAATAAAGATTCTATTTCTAGATGTGTTTGTACTTTCTTTTAAGATACCTAAATCGATGAGTTGATAAACAATAGTAGAAACAGTGTTATAAGTGATCCCTAAAGCATTAGCTGTCTTACCTATATCGATGATGGGATGTTGCTCAAGATAATCAAAGACTAAACGTTTATTATCTTTCTTTCTATGTGGTTGACCTAATAAAGCGATGTTTTCATCGTGTAGTTTGGATAAGAGTTGAATCGATGTATAGGCATCGAGTGAGGCTTCTTTGACTGCTTGAAGAAAGAAGATGATCCATTGTTCATAATTGCCACTTCTTCTCACTTCGCTTAAACGATCATAATATTCAACTTGATTCTTCTTAAAAAAATAAGATACATAAAGTACAGGTTTACTTAGCATTTTATGATCGATCAAATATAGAAGAATAAGAAGTCTTCCTATTCTTCCGTTTCCATCTAGAAATGGATGGATCGTTTCAAACTGATAATGGATCAAAGCAGATTGAATAAGGGCGTCGTATTCAGGATTCACATTGATGTATTTTTCTAGATCAGACATCCCACTATTCATATCACTTACATTTGGTGGAATATAACGAGCATCTTTTATGGTGCTGTTTGTACTTCCTATCCAATTCTGTGATCTACGAAACTCACCAGGATCTTTATCTTGACCTCTTTGGTTCTCCATCAAAAGCGCATGTGTCTCCTTAAGCAATCGATTGCATAAAGGTAATTCATTCAGTCTATCTAAAGCGAATTGTGCTGCCTTGACATAGCTTATGACTTCTCTGACATCATTATTGAGGTTTCGATCTAGATGAGGATCTAAGACATCCTCTAAGGTACATTGAGTTCCTTCGATCTGTGATGAGATAAGTGCTTCTTTTCTTACGTACATAGATACAAATAAATCAGAGTTGCTTAATAGTTGAGATGCGGTATTCAGTTGTATAAGTCGACTATTGGCTTCTACCAAGAGTTTAAGCATCTCATCTGATATCTCAATCATTGGTTCAGGTGGTAAAGGAGAAGGACGAAAAGATTGATAAGACGACTCTCCTGATAGATTCTTAATGTCTGTTCCTGCTCTTTTCAAGATCTTAGCTCATTTTCTAAGGCTTAACCTTAACTTAAGTATAGCTCATTATTTCAATAATTAAATACTTATTGAAATAAGGAAGCTAAAAATCATTCCTTATTTCAAAAAGTCTATTAGAAAATAATATTATAAATGAATGTTTAATAAAACAAAGACTAGATGATTATAAGAGCCATGAAAGCTGGCTAATAAAAAACCGCCTAGATTAGGCGATTTATTAAGCTTTATTCTTCTTCTCTTAAAGGGTTTTGTTTGATCTCTATCGAATTACCAATACTGATGAAGATAAATCCAATCAACAAGATCATAAACCAAATAAAGAGGGTGCTTTGAATCTGAACATTTTCGAAGTTCATGATGGTCTTAGAATAAATGATACCTGCGATTGATCCAACGACCCAAACCCCAATTCCTATCCACCTAAAAATTTTGGGAAGCATTTTTATAAAGTCCTTTCATATGGGTAAACTCTCAGACACTATTCTACCAAGGTTTTAAGAGATATGCTACCTACTATGAGTGTAGTTTGTCATGTTTTAGCTAAGAAGGCACGATCTAGTACTCATTTTGCCTCCAATATACGAAAAGCAACAATAAAATGTGCCCAACAATTAGTAAAAGATATTTACAATGTTGGGCAATTTTGATATATTGAGTTTAAGGTGAACTTATGTCAATACTATTATCTATACTAGAAGATGAACTCAATCGTAACTTAAGAACTCAGGTAGCTTATTCTCTTGAGTTGTCACAATATCAAAAGGGTAGCCTTATTGAGAAGAGACGAAATAACAAAATTTACTATTATCTAGCTTACCGAAATGAACTCAATCAAATAAAGACAAATTATGTAGGTTCAGAAAACAGTCCTAAGGTAAATGAGACTAAAGAATATATTAAGAAGAGAAAAGAAATTATTTCTATCCTTAAAAAATTAGTGATTGAAGAAGAAGAAATAAGAAAGATGTTGAAGATCAACAAAGATTAGGTTTCTTTTATTTCCAATTCTTCTTAATTAACCCAACAAGTCTCTTAAAGCTCCCAAATACGATGAGACCACATAGATATCCACTCATATCGATCAACATATCGACTGGAGAAGAAGCCCTACCTGGACTAAACAACTGTAGGCTTTCATCTAAGATCGGAATCAAATAACCCAATAGAAGAAGATTATCTTGTTTAGTTTCAGTAGAAGCTTTCGTATAGAAATAAGCTAAAATGAAATACTCTGTAAAATGAGCTGTTTTACGTATGATAAAAACAGCGATGTTTAAATAGTCAGGATCCTTTAGAAATGGTAGGATCATCGCCAATAGATCTAGAACGATATTACTGCTTACGATAGAGTCATCTCCACTTTGAAGTGAAAAAGCGAAGATAATAAGGGTCCAAAATAGAGCCAAGATGAGAAAGGCGTGTTTTTTAAGGTGCTTCATATCACTCAATGATATAATAAAACAATAAGGAATGATACCCTATGAAAAGACATGTCATGGATTTACTCTTGGTCATCTTCGGAAATTTGATTCTTGCGTTTGCGGTAAGATTTTTTATCTTGCCTTACAATATCCTTTCTGGTGGGGTTGCGGGGATCGCTGTTGCGGTCAGTAAACTCACTGGGGTCGAAGCGGATTATATCGTCAATGGCTTGATCATTGCGATGTTTATATTAGGTTCTTTATTCTTAGGAAAGAAATTTATGACCCATACAGCCATCAGTTCTTTCTTATATCCTGCCTTCTTATTACTACTAAAAGAAGTCGAATTCACCATGAACATCGATCCGATGTTGGCGAGTCTTTATGGAGGTCTCTTAGGTGGAGTAGGTGTAGGCCTTGTCTTTAGGACAGGAGCTACAACTGGTGGAATGGATGTTCCTCCTATGATCATTCATAAATATACCCACATCGAGATTTATAAACTGATCTTGATCGTAGATGCGTTAACGGTCCTGTTTGGGATGTTTGTATATGGTGTAGAAGCTGTATTGATCGGTTTGATCTCAGTATGGGCGACTTCGTTTGCGGTCGATAAGATACTCTTATTTGGAACCTTGGAATCCTTATCGATCATGATCATTTCTGAGAAATCCTTAGAGATCAATGACTTCATTCAAAAAGAAGTCGATCGAGGATCTACCATATTACCTGGTAGAGGTGGTTACACCAAAGAAGACAAGAATGTCATTATGACCGTCATATCTAAAGGAGAATATCCTGAGATGATGAAGGAAATCAATAAGATCGATCCTCATGCGTTTATCGTGGTAACGGATGCGATGGAAGTCAAAGGAAATGGCTTTTCCTTTGATTTCAAAGTCTAGGCGTATAATAGAAGCTAAGGAAGAACTATGTTAAAACTAAAAGAAGTATATAAAACCTATAAGAATGGGGTTAATGCGCTTTATAATGTTAACCTTTTCATCGAACAAGGAGAGTTCGTTTATATCATAGGACCTACAGGAAGTGGTAAATCAACTTTGATTAAACTACTGGATGCAGAAGAAAGACCTTCCAAAGGTCTTGTAGAAGTCGCAGGCATCGATATTGGAAAGCTTAGACAAAGTCGTATCCCTAAGTATAGAAGATACATAGGGGTCGTTTTCCAAGACTATAAGCTCTTAGCTAAAAAGACAGTCTTTGAGAATGTTATGTTGGCACTTCAGATCGGTAATATGCCATTACTGGCTGCACGAGCTCGTGTAAGAGAAGTCTTAGAACTTGTTGGATTAAGTGATAAGGCCAACTCTTATCCAAATCAATTATCAGGTGGTCAACAGCAACGTTGTGTCATCGCCAGAGCCATTGCGAATAAACCAAAGCTTCTTATCGCTGATGAACCTACAGGAAACTTAGATTTCGTAAAAGCCAAAGAAATTGTCTTACTTTTAGAAAAAATAAACAAAGAAGAAAGAACGACCTTACTTATCGTTACCCATGATGTTGATATTGTTAATACGATGCGTAAAAGAACCATCGCTTTAGAAGATGGCCATATCGTAGCCGACTTAAAAGAAGGAGGTTACCACAGTAATGTTTAGACTCACAAGACACATCAAAGAAGCGTTTTTTGGATTGATTAGACATGGGGGTATGACCTTTTCTTCCGTTTTAGCAGTCACCATTACCTTAACCTTAATGTCCTTTTTCTTAATGATCTCAATGAACGTAAGACAGATTACCCAAAGCGTTCAAGGCGAGGTCCAGATCCATGTCTCCATCAGTAATGTGTTTGATACAGAATCCATTCAAGGATTAGGTGATCAAATCGAGAACTTAGATGGGGTCAGTAAAGTAACTTTCTCAGACAAAGACAATGAACTCGATAAATTCATCGCATCCTATGGGGCAGAAGGTTCCATCTTTGAGATGTATCGAGGAGATAAGAATCCTTTAAAAAATGCCTACATCGTAGAAGTCGAAGAAGGTTTCGACATCAAACTCATCACTGAACAGATAAGAGTCTTCGTTGGGGTAGATAAAGCAGATTATGGGGGAGAAAATACAATCAAGCTCATTCAATTCATGAATGGGATAAGAGATGTAGGTTTGATCTTGGTCATCATCTTAAGCTCATTGGCAATCTTCTTAATCGCAAATACGATCAAGATCACGATCCAATCCCGTTTAGACGAGATAAGTATCTTACGTACTCTAGGCGCCACCAATTCATTTATAAGAGCACCTATGGTTCTAGAAGGTCTTACGATTGGCTTTATGGGATCTCTGTTTCCAATCGTTCTAACGGTCTATGGATATGAATGGTTATATAAGCTTTTAGGTGGATTTATGGTCAGTGAACTCTTCGTTTTAAGGCCAGTTTATCCATTTGTCTTGCAAATTAGTTATTTATTGGCTATATTAGGGGTAGTAGTAGGTCTGATCGGAAGTTTTATCTCCGTCACTCGTTACCTACATATGAAACGATGAAAAGAAAAATCCTGTTATTCTTAGCTGTCATGCTGTTTAGTAGTGTGACCTATAATGTCAGCGCTGTTGACTATAACTTCGAAGAGAATGAAGATTATTACTCGTCGTTGTGTTCTTCTGCGGCTGCCGCTAAAAATGTAACCGTCTGTACTGCTTATCAGGCTTATGTCGATCAGAAAGTAAAAGACGCTGAAGCTGAACTTAAGAAGCTTCTTGCTGATCTTAAAAATCTTTCTGCGAATATTTTAAGTATGGCTAAGAAGATCACTGAATATGAAGCACAGATCACCAAGCTGGAAAAAGACATCACCAATTTAGAAAAATCGATTAAGAATAGTGAAAAAGCCATTCTTGATTTAGGGGTACAAATCGTAGATAGAACCAAGAGTATCGATGGGATAGATCAAACCATCAAGGAACGAATGGTTCAAATGCAAGCCTTTGTTTCTTTAAATTCATACATCGATTTTATGATGGGAGCCAAAGACTTCTCTGATCTCGTCTTACGTATCCAAGGCATCAATGACATCACTGAATATGATAGAACTCAAATCAATCTACTTATAGAACAAGTCAATGAACTAAACGCAGATAAAGCTGAAGTCGAAAGACAAAAAACAGCTCAATTACAAAACAAGGCCAACTTAGAAACCAGTCAAGATACAGTAAGTCAACTTAAAATAAGCATCTCAGCCATCGTCACAGAGTATCGTAAACAACAAGATCTTTTAGAAGCCAAAGCAGATGAGATCGCAGGTGATATCGAAGCAGCTTCAGCCATCCTAAAAGGCATCAGTGAAGCTTTAAAGAACGTTCCTACATCCAGTGGATTCATTAGACCTTTAAGTAGTTTCCGCGTTACAGCGGGTGTATGGGCCTATCCTGAAGGAGGCATACATCTAGGTGTCGATATGGCGACTACAGTCAATACCCCAGTCAAAGCTGTCGCTAATGGGGTCGTCATCTATTCCAGTAATGCCTGTCCTACCTATGGTTACCTAGGCAACATCTGTGGTAAACCAGGTAGATCCTATAGTGGTAATCAAGTGTATTTAATGGTTTCAGTAAATAATATCTCTTATGCGATCGTTTATATGCATCTCGCTCAAAATTCAGTACTTCCAATAGGAACCATCGTTGACGCAGCTGATGTGGTTGCGAAGCTTGGATCCTCAGGATCTTCTACAGGACCTCATGTCCACGTTGAAGTTATTTATCTAGGAACCAACAATGTCGGTTACTATGCGAATGCTTGGAAAGGGGATCTGTATTTTGGAACCTCATCAGGCACAACAGCCATCAACAGCTATCGATGTGACTACAATGGACATAAGGCACCTTGTCGCGAGAACCCTTTAACCATCTTCAGTGTCTTAGTCGGTAAATATTATTAAAGTCAGCCAGTCGCCATCACGACTGGCTTTGTGTTAGAATAAGTTAGATTGAGGTGCCTTATGGACGATAACAAACGTAGTATTCGCTTAAAGAAATATTTATGGCCTGATGAAATCAGAGCCAGAAGATCAAAGAGAATCAAAACAGGACTCGTTGTATTAGCGATCAGTATGTCTTTTGTCTTTGGTTTTGTCTTATCCAGTGCTTTTGCCCCTGCAGCTGTTGTAGATACCAGTAAACTGACTCGTCTTCAACAAATCATGGATGTCATAGAAACCAATTGGTATTTTGGAAATGAACACAGTGATCTAGAGACAGACATGGTCAACGATGCCATATCAGGTATGTTGACTGAACTGGGCGATAAATACACCACTTACTTCACAAAAGAAGAACTTGAAGCTTTCAGTAATGCGATCAACTTAGGTTATGAAGGCATAGGCGTAAGCTTCTTTGAAAACAATGGTTCTTATATCATCGATAGAGTATTCGTCAATTCTCCTGCAGATAAAGCAGGTGTACAATCAGGTGACATCATTTATAAAGTCGATGGGACAGATGTCACAGGTAAGACCTCAGATGAACTTGTAACCTTGGTTAAAGGTAAGGCTGGCTCAGAAGTCACCATCATCTTTAAACGTGGTGCAGAAGAGATCACCATGGTCATTACACGAGGTCAAATCAGTAATACAGCCTATGGGAAAGTCTTAACAGGCAACATAGGTTATATCGAGTTATCAACTTTCGGTGATACATCCAGTGCTGAATTTATGACCTATCTTAAAGATTTCAAATCTAAAGGAATCAAAGATCTGATCATTGATCTTAGAGATAATGGAGGCGGATCTTTGACTGCCCTAATCGGGATCGCCAGTAATTTCATTCCTTTCGGAGAAACTGTACTTCAACAGAAGGATGTCGACGGAAACATCACTTTGGATAAATCCAGAGGAACAGCCATCGATACCTATGACCATATCATTATCTTAGTAAACAATAACTCAGCTTCTGCCTCAGAAGTCTTAGCCGCAGCCCTTCAAGAAAAAGCAGGCGCCATCGTCGTCGGTAAGACAACTTATGGGAAAGGCCTCGTTCAAACGATGGCTCAATTCTCAGATGGATCCGCATTAAAATACACCCAAGCTGCTTGGTTGACCCCAAGTGGAAAATGGATCCATAAAGTAGGTGTCATCCCAGACATCGACGTAGCGCTTCATCCAGTGCTTACCACAACTTTCTATACCTTTACAGGCGATGAAACTTTCGCACCTGATTCAGTATCTGATGCGGTAAAAGATGCCCAATTATGTTTAGACTTTATGGGGTATACCGTTGATCGAATGGATGGTTATTATTCAGCTCAAACGGAAGTCGCTTTAAATACTTTTAAAACTGAGATGGGTCTTACCGCAGATGGTATCTTAACTAAAGAAGTCTTGGCTTCCTTACAGTCCACTATGATTAAAACGTGGTATTTTAATAAAGACGTCAAAGATCTACAGATGATTAAAGCCCTTGAGGTAATTAATGAATAAATTTAAGTTGGTTTCACCTTATAGTCCCACAGGGGATCAACCCAAAGCCATCGATGCTTTGGTGGAAGGGTTGAACCAGCAGAAGCGAGCTCAAGTCTTACTGGGTGCCACAGGCACAGGTAAGACTTTTACCATTTCTAAGGTCATCGAAAAGGTCAATCGTCCTACCTTAGTCTTCGTTCATAATAAGACCTTAGCAGGACAGCTTTACTCAGAATTCAAAGAACTGTTCCCAGAAAACAGAGTCGAATATTTCGTCTCTAATTTCGATTATTATCAACCTGAAGCTTATTTACCTACACGAGATCTCTATATCGAAAAGGCATCCATGATCAACGAAGAATTGGATATGTTGAGAATGGCGTCTATCAATGCGATCTCAGAAAGACGAGATACCATCATCGTCGCTTCAGTGGCCTGTATCTATGCATCCTCTGATCCAGAACTTTATCGAGAATTGTTTTTCACCATCAGAAAGGGTGACATCATAAAAAGATCTGAGCTTTTAAGAAAGCTCGTCGATCGTCAATATCAAAGAAACGACATCGATCCTAAACGAGGAACCTTTAGAGTCCATGGGGATGTGATCGAGATCTCACTAGGCTTTACCGATCAATTCAATCTTCGTATCGAAATGTTTGGGGATGAAATCGAACGCATCACAGAAGTCGATCGTGTTACAGGTAAGATCCAAAATGCCTACTCTGTATACAATGTCTTTCCTGCGAATGAATATGCCCGTTCTAGGGAACAGATGCTTGAAGCTTGTGATCGAATAGAAGCTGAACTTAAAGAAAGACTGGAGTATTTTCATCGAGAAAACAAACTCTTAGAAGAACAACGTCTTAAACAAAGGACCCTTTATGATCTAGAAGCTCTTCGTGAATTTGGGATGTGTCCTGGGATAGAAAACTACTCTCGTCATATCGATGGTAGACAAGAAGGTCAACGTTCATACAATCTCTTTGATTATTTTCCTGATGATTATCTATTGGTCATCGATGAATCCCATGTCTCTGTCCCTCAAGTAAGAGGGATGTATAATGGGGATCGTTCACGCAAAACAACTTTAGTTGAATATGGTTTTAGATTGCCTTCTGCTTTAGACAATCGTCCTTTAAAGTTTACTGAATTCGAAAGCATCATCAATCAGGTCATCTTTGTCTCTGCGACACCAGGTGATTATGAGCTCGCATTGACCAATGGGGAAGTTGTTCAACAGATCATCAGACCTACTTTCTTAGTTGATCCTGAGATCGTTATTAGACCTTCTAAAGGACAGATCGATGACATCATCGCTGAAGTCCATGGCCGTATCGATAAAGATGAACGTGTACTTATCACGACCTTGACGGTTAAGATGGCTGAAGAATTGACTCAGTATCTTAAACGTTTAGATCTTAAGGTTGCTTATCTTCATCATGAGACCAAGACTTTAGAACGTATCGAGATTCTTCATGATTTACGTAAAGGCAAATATGATGTCTTGGTTGGGATCAACCTTCTAAGAGAAGGTCTAGATCTACCTGAAGTATCTTTGATCTGTATCTTAGATGCGGATAAAGAAGGCTTCTTAAGATCTCACAGATCATTGATCCAGACGATAGGACGCGCTGCGCGTAACGTCAATGGGAAAGTCATCCTTTATGCGGATCGTATCACAGACTCTATGGAGAAAGCGATAGGAGAGACCCAACGTAGACGAGACATCCAGATCGCCCATAATACCTTAAACAACATTACCCCAATGACCATCAAGAAGGAAATTCATGACATCATTCGAGGTAAAGAAACTAAACAAATGGCTCAAGATTATATGAGCAAACATGATAAGACCACCAGAAAAGAAAAAGAAAGACTTATCGAAAGCTTAGAAAAAGAAATGAAAGATGCAGCTAAAGTCTTAGATTTCGAAAGAGCGGCCGAACTTAGGGATATCTTATTAGAACTTAAAGCTCAACTCTAGTTGAGCTTTTTCTTAGTCTTGGTATAAATGTAACATTATAAATATTTAAATAAATGTATGTTACAATATGAATAGGAAACCCCTATGACACTAAATGAGAAAGCTTTAGTTTATCTAAAATCTACTTTCGATCTTGATCTAGCTTGTCAAGATTGGGAAGGTTCCCTTCATCTTCCACTCTTTTTAAAGAGTTCATATGAATTTAGTGTTTCAAAAACAGAACTCGGTGAAATACTGTTTATTTCAGATAAGATTGATCACACTTACATTGACTATCTAAATCTTCTTCATTTATTAGGAAACTCAACTCAAAAAAATAGAGTTATCTTCGTATTACAGAAAATATCTGCATATGATCTTAAGAAAAGCATAGAAAATAGAATATCATTGATCATCATCGATAAGCAGATTTATGTACCCTTCTTAGGACTTCTTTATAAACCTATAAAACCAAGTGTTTACTATCCAAAATTAGATCATCATCCGGAAAAAATATCAGCTTCTACATTGCATGTACTTTTGACGATTCTGAATAACACACAGGAGAACGTGACCCAAATTAACCTGGTGAAGAGGACAGGTTTTTCTCGTATGACTTTATCAAGGGCTTTAAAAGAATTAAGATTTTTAGGATTTATCGATTATGAAGACAAATATAAAGCAGAGATACATTTATGTAGAGAGAATTTAATTCCTTCAGTGTTAAAACAACATTTGAACAGTCCCATCGAAAGAACCATTACGATATCTGAAAAATCACTTCCTAATGAACTTAAAACGAAACTAATTATTTCTTCGGAAAGTGCACTGGCTGAGAAAACGATCCTGGGTGACCCTTCGACTTTAACTTATGCTATCTCGAAGAAAGAACTTGACCCTTATGAAAAAGACTTGGAATATGGTTTAAGAATGGAAAAAGATATAATTCAACTAGAGATTTGGAAGTATAAAGTTCCTACTAAAAACGAAAGTATCGATCCTTGGGCTCTATATTTATCACTCATTGATCATGATGATGAACGTATACAGGATGCATTAAAAAAATTAGATAAGAATGCTTAAATCAAATCAAGGACTTGATCGATTCATTCAAGAATTCAGTCTTTATAAAGATGCTTTTGTAATTATTGGTGGATTAGCAAGTACACTTAATATGGCGAGATTCAATTTAGAATTTCGAGTAACGAAAGATTTTGATCTCGTTGTATTGGTAAA
>CAIXIN010000167.1 GCA_903919545.1 uncultured bacterium
AGATTACCTCTATGATGACCTCCAAATGAACCTATAGCCCCATTGATGAGATTACATGCGATCCAGTGTGATGCGGGTTCTCTTAATTCAGAAACCAATACCGTATCTAATAGTCCCTGAGCCATAAACGCTTTTAAATCATCGGCTTGGATCAAACAATCGCCTAAGAGAACCATAAAAGGTGCTTTAGGATCCTTGATGAGATCACAGCCTAAACTAAAGGAATCCGCAGTGCCTTTGGTGCTTTCACAATGAAGCACTTCGACTTGGGGAACCTTTCTAAAAGCATGTTTAATGGCATCACTGTGTGTCGATGAAACGATCACGATATGATCGATCTTTTGACTTAATAAAATATCGACAGTGTGCACTAAAAGCGGGGTATTGGATATCGGAATCATGGTTTTATTGCGGGTACTTTGATAAGGCCAAAACTTAGAGCCTTTACCTGCCGCTAAGATCATCACTTCATGCATGGGGGTATCCTCCTGTTAAAAGATAAAAGGTTGCCGAAGCAACCTTTTCTTCTTGAAAGTTATTCTGCGGAACTCTGTTCCAACGCGTATTGTTTATTGTCCCACATCTTGATAAACGGATAGTAGATCACGATAACAATAAGGAAGTTAACAGCTTGAAGCACAACCGCTTTCCAATCTCCACCGGTAGATAAGAAACCTGCGAAGAAAACGGGGGTCGTCCAAGGTACAGCAGCGACAATCTTGTGAACTAAACCTAAGCTCATCGCGAAGTACGTTATTGTAGCAACGATCAACGGGGAGAACAGGTAAGGAATAATCAAGATTGGGTTCATAACGATTGGTAGACCGAATACGATTGGTTCATTGATGTTGAAGATGCCAGGGCCTAATGATAAACGGCCAACCAACTTCAACTGTTTCGATTTCGAGAAGAAGGCGCAAACGATGGCTAATCCTAATGTACCACCGGTACCACCGACATTCAAGAACAAAGATTGGAATCCTTCAACAGCGATGTTGATAATGTCGCCTGAAGCACGGAATGCTTCGATGTTGGCCAATAGACCAGCAGTCTGTAAAGGACCAGCAACAGCGTTAACGATAAGATCGCCATGAAGACCGAAACACCAGAAAATAGAGATAAAGAAGCTGGTTACCATAGCACCAAGATAACTGGCACTCACGGCAACTAATGGAGTTTGTAGGATAGTAACAATGAAGTTTCCAGCAGTGCCGTAAGAGGTCATTGCGAATCCAACATGGATCAAAGCAAAGAGAACGATAATGATAGCACCTGGTACCAAAGCAACGAATGAACGGCTAATGGCTACTGGTACGCTATCCGGTAGTTTAATAACAAGACCTGACTTAACGACTTTGACATAGATTTCAGCAACAACCAACGCAGTGATGATGGCCAAGAATAAGCCTTCAGCCCCTAAAACACTGGATGACCAAGCCCATTCTGGTGCGCTTTGCAGCAAGAAGAATGCGGATACTGCCAAAACAGAAGCCACGATGCCTTCTTCCTTATAGCTTTTAGCTAAGGAATAGGCGATCCCCATAACTGCAATCAACGCAGCCAAACTCATGGTCGACTGGAAAATTACACCCCAAATGAAATCATCCCAAGTTGGGAATACTCCCGTAATGAAGGTGCCCCAAGCTGGAATTGGGAAATCCGAACTGAAGATGATGATGATCGACCCTACGATCATCAGCGGCATGGTCAAGATCAAACCATCACGGATGGCGATCAAATGACGCTGCGCAGAAATCTTGGATGCGATAGGCGAGAGCTTTTCGTCGAAAAATTCTACGATCTTATTCATAGATACTCACTTTCTCCTTTTCAGCGTGTATACGCTTACAGAAATATTATATACTAATGTCATGACATATGTCAATAAGTCAAAGACGAACTATTCGAAGAATAAAAATGATCAAAAATCTTACTAAAGGACCTTAGTAATAAATATATCTACGATGACAGGATCAAACTGCGTTCCTGCTCGAGAAGTAAGCTCAAGGATAGCTTCTTCTTTACTCATCGATGTACGATAGCTTCGCTCACTTGTCATCGCATCATAGGCATCGGCAACACTGATGATCCTAGCTTCAAGAGGAATATCTTCCCCTTTACGTCCATTGGGGTATCCTGTCCCATCCCATCTTTCATGATGGTTCAATACAAATAAAGATAACTCTGAGAATTCATTGGTTGAACTAAGCAAGCGCCAACCGATCTCTGGATGTCTTTCGACTTCCCTTCTTTCATCATCACTAAGGCCACCTTGTTTATTCAGTATTTTTTCATCGACCCCTATTTTCCCAATATCATGGATTAGACCAGCGATCCTCATTTGATTGATCGCATTTTCATTAAAATCCATTTTAGTGGCAATGGCTTGACAAAGACTACTGACTCTTTCAGAATGCATGGCTTCTCGTTGACTCTTTTCAAACAAAGCATTCATGATAAGGTCTATCGTTTTACTTCTAATGCTGGATCTCTCATAGAGCTTATGTCGATACATATAGTTTTCAGCGTTGGATAAGACCTCAGTAATCGATTGATTCTCTGTCGTCTTTGTATCGTAACCATAGGAAATAGACAGTTCGATATTGGCCACGATCTCTTTAGACGCGAGTTCTTTGATTTGATTTGCGATGTGAACCGTATCATAAGCCGTGGTATTTGGTAATAAGACCACAAATTCATCTCCTCCGATTCGAGCGATGACATCATTTTGTCTACCTACTTTATTGATGGTACGTCCTGCGGTCTTCAAGAGTTCATCACCTAAGTGATGACCAAATGAATCATTCACCATTTTTAAACCATTGACATCACACATGATGATTGAAAGCGGCAAGTTTTCTTTCGTATCCATTCTTAATAACGCTTCTTCAAAAAATCTTCGGTTATTGAGTCCAGTTAAGTGATCATGATAACTTAAAAATATCAACTCATTTTCGATGTGCTTGTGTTCTGATATATCTTGAGCAGCACCCCAAAGTGAAACAATCTTGCCTTCAGAATTTCTTTCTGCTTCACCTCTTACCCACATCCATCCATTTAGTCCATCTTTAGTCACCGTCTCTAGCTCAAGTTCATAAGGTGTTCCTTCAACTCGAGTCTTTTCTAGTGCACTGGATAAGCGATTCCAGCTTTCCGCAGTAAACAACTTCATATGTTCAGTGTAAGGAGGAACGGGTTGTTTTGGATCAAAACCATACATCTTGTATAATTCCTCAGACCATACCACTTCATTGTTTGAAAGATTGAGTCTCCATGTCCCCAAGCGAGCGATACGTTGAGATTCCAATAGATCATCAACATTCTGTTTCAACTGCTTTTCAATATTTTTACGAGATGTAATATCTGTTAATATGGTCGCAAATTGAAGAGGCTTTGGTGAATAAACAGCCACTTCAAAGTACTTCTTTAGTGAAGTGGAATAATCCTCAAAAAACAAAGATTCTCCTGATAATGCAACATGACCTGCTTTTTGGATCCATGTCGAACTCGTATTAGGTAATATATCTAATACTGATTTCCCAATAATATTTTTAGAATTTAGTCCCGTCATTTTTTCAAAAGCCTTATTGACATCAGTAAATTTATAATCGATCACATTCCGTTTATCATCTAAAACTACTTCATGAAGTGCAAGACCTAACTGCATTTGAGTGGTTAAAAGGCGGTATTGTTCTTCGCTGATCGACAACATATCACGAGAATTCTTGACTTCAGAAAAATCAATGAAACTAATAACGATCTCAGATAGCTTACCTTTACTGTTGAATATAGGTACACCATTGACCATGACCCAGGTAATTCTAGATTCCACAGAATGACGTATTCCTGCCAATTTATTCTTTAAAGGTTTTAATCCATTCAATATGAGCTTCACTGGATATTCTTCTATAGGTATTTGTTCAACATTTTCATCTACAAACATCCATACAGGATCAATAGCAACCCTTCCCATCAATTGTTCTCTACTTAAACCCAACAATTCAGAGGCTCGATCATTACAATCAATAATAGAACTATCTACCGCATGGATAACCACACCCGCATCAAGATTGAACACCAATTCTCTAAATCTTTTCTCACTTACCTTGAGCTTAGCTTCTGTGTTTTTTCGATCGATCATAAGACCCAACTGTAATGCGAAAACCTCAAGGATGGCTTCTTTATCAAAAGCCTTATCTTTTGGCATTACCAAAGTAAGATCACCAAGTAAGACATTATTTCTCACGATCTTAACTACGACAGTGACCCCTATACTAAAACTCTTCGTGATGAGATCGCACAATGGTTTAGGAATAATTTCCCCTGCCAAATCTTTAAAACTAGGAAATATAGTCACATTTTTATCTTTTATTTTATTCGATCTTATAGGATCATTTTCCCATTTACTGTTTTCAAAGTTGATATTGATCAGATTCATGGCTTTTTTCAATAATGTTTTGTTTCCGGAAATCGCGATCGTAGTGTAGTGCAATCCATCCTCATCATATAGATTAATGGAACCATATTTAGCCTCGGATATTTCTAAAATATTATCCATGACTTTTTGATAATCGATCTCATCATCGATCCAGTTTAGAAAATCTTCAGAAATGGCTGAGAGGTCATGAAAAGCTTTTTCTTGAATCTTCTCATTGGTGATGTCAGTGAAAACAGTGATCAAGGTCTCTTTATTTAATTTATACGCATAAGTCTTATACCATTTATTTAGTCGTTTTGAATACTGTAGAAATTCATTTTTTAAATCACTAGGCTTCAATTCATTAGCATACTCTGCCCAGTCAAAATCTTCTTTACTGTTTCGTAATACTTCAAAAATGGACTTGTTGAGGAGTTTTGCTTTTGGGTTCCCACATAATTCTTCAAATGCTTCGTTAAGATCTATAAATTGATAATTAAATGGATCAGTATCTTGTCCCTCACCAATCTTAAAAATCGCATAAGCGACAGAGGCATTATCAATGATCGATTTATAGATATCCATAGCTAGCCCTCTCTGTTGGATACTTAAAGTGATAAGCACCCAGCTCATATTTTCCCAAGACATAACCGTACTCTAA
>CAIXIN010000168.1 GCA_903919545.1 uncultured bacterium
ATCAAACAGATGAGCTTCTATTGAAACGGAGTCATCATCCTTAACGGTAGGATTATACCCTATGGAGATCATAGAAGGATGATTTACCCCATCTACTGTAACAAATCCTGCATATACCCCAATTTTAGGAATGACATATTCTTGGTCTACTTTAAGATTCGCAGTCGGAAATCCAATCTGCGTACCGATGCGTTTCCCATGAACGATGATACCGGTTAGCTTATAGAATTTACCCATAAGTTTACTTACCAAACGTATATCCCCTGCTTTTACAGCTTCTATAATACGGGTCGTAGATACTTTCTCATCCATATAGTCAAATTCTTCTAAGATACTCACTGGTAATATGGTTTGAGTTTTAAGATAATTAGTATCTCCTAATCCCCTATCACCAAATCTAAAATCATATCCACACACCAAATGAGTTACATTAATTAATTTTAGTAGATTTAAAAAATCATTTGGTTTTAATTGAGCCATAGGTAAATCAAATTGTAAAGTGATCCAACAATCAAAACCTTTCTCTAAAGCGTAACGTTTACGATCGTTGAGCGTTGTGATGTGTTGAATATTATGAAGCCCTTTTAAAACAACCCAGGGATCTGGATCAAAGGTAATCAATGCACTTTTTAGATTCTTATGTTTCGCTAATGCGATTGTTTTATTGAATAAAGTTTGATGTCCAATATGAAAACCATCAAAATAACCTATACAGGCAATCACATCCGTTGATAAGGTACTTATTTTTTCTACAGAAACAATGTATTCTTCCATTTACCACAATCCTCGCACACTAGTATAGGCGTCTTTCTTTTCGTTCCAGCCATAAACCGCTAAAACTTCATCTTGATCCATCACTGTAATAAAGGGTGAATCATATTCTAACGCAAGTATTTTACCATTCTTGATGTCTATTACGCTTGTCGCTTGCACTTTTTTATATGGTAAAACATCTTTTAGAGTTAGTAGTTTATATTTTCCAGCGATTACTTGATCTAATTTGACCGCATCTTTCACATTAAAAGATCCTACTTTTGTACGTACAAGATCAGACATGACTCCGATCGTATTGAATTCAGCAGCGATGTCTTCACATAAGGTTCTAATGTAGGTCCCACTTCCACAAACCACTCTAAACTTAATATCTTTATCGACCTTTAAAAGTTCAAGTTCAAGTATTTCTATTTCTCTAATGGGTTGAGTTACTTCGATGCCTTCTCGGTGATACTCATGAAGTCGTTTACCATTAACTCTTACCGCAGAAACCATAGGCACTTCTTGAGCTTGTAAACCTAAAAACTT
The DNA here is from genome assembly GCA_903919545.1 of uncultured bacterium. Taxonomy (GTDB): domain Bacteria; phylum Bacillota_I; class Bacilli_A; order Erysipelotrichales; family Erysipelotrichaceae; genus UBA2212. The sequence goes on from CAIXIN010000168.1 coordinate 1,303, forward strand.
TTCAAAAACAGCTTTGATTTCTTTTTGGTTAGGCATCGTATAATCTGCTTCTTCTAAGATCTCTCCCCATATATCCTTCGTATCGGTTTTAAGACCTAATCTTAAAGAAGCAATGTATTCTTTGGTATCATGAACTAAAAACTGATTGGCTTTGGTGGTTTGATTAAAGAGTACCAACATTAATCCTTCTGCGTTGGGATCTAAAGTTCCAGTGTGTCCAATCTTATCTAGCTTTAGGCCACGTTTAATTCGATTCACAAGGTCAAAAGAAGTTAAGCCTTTTTCTTTATAGACCAGTAAGATTCCGTCATTTGTCATGGGCTCATTATACACGATTCTATGGTAAGATTATAGGGCTATGAAACTCCTATTAAGAAAAATATCCCATGCGGATTATGATTATGAGATGATCAAGGATGGAGACATCATCGGTGTAGGGATCAGTGGTGGTAAAGATTCTACCCTTTTACTGTATGCTTTAAACAAATATCGAATCAAATCAGGAAAACAATTTAAAGTCATAGGAATACATATCCAATTGGGTTTCGATGGGGATTCATTTGAACCTGTACAAACTTATTTTGATGATCTAGGCATAGAAATGTTTCAAGCCCCTTCTAATGTCGCTAAGATCTTAGAACTCAATAAGACTCCAGATGGTCGTATAAGATGCTCTTTGTGTTCAAAATTTAAGAAAGCTGCTGTTATCGCAGAAGCGAAGAAACATGGATGCAATAAGATTGCTTTCGCTCATCATGCAGATGATGCAGTTGAAACTATGATGCTTAATGCCATCTATGGTGGTAAATTGAATACATTTGATCCAAAGATGTTTCTAACTGAAGCAAAGATTACTTTTTTAAGACCTTTTATTTACGTTAGAGAATCTGAAATCATTGCTCAATCAAAGCAAATTGGTATCCCAGTCATCAAATCAGGCTGTCCAATGGATGGGGTCACTAAACGTCAAGATATGAAGGAACTACTGGCTGAAATCTATGAAAGATTTCCACAAAGTCGTGATAATTTTCTGAAAATGTTACATAACCCAGATCAAATAAGCTTATGGGATCCTAAAAAAAGATAAATAAAAAGTGTTGACAAACGTTTTGATAGGGTTTATTCTATGACACATACAAAAGATTATAGAGGTAGCGGTGCAGAAAAGTACCTGATGGAGCCGACGGGCTATGAAATCAGAGAAAGGCAATCACCGCCGAACGAAGTCAGTGGTAACTGAGCTTCGTGGGATAACGGATAAGATCCGTTGTACTCCTGCAGCAATGCAGAGGCGCTATGACACATCACTTTGAAAAAAAGGGACCGTGGATAGCATGGTCTTTTGTTTTCGGAGGAAAAGAAATGAGAAAGATTACTGTCAGTTTAACGCTAGCCTTGCTGCTTCTGTCAGCTTGTGCACCAAAAGAAGAAGTTCAGACGATTACAGTAGGTTTAGAATGTGATTATGCCCCGTTCAATTGGACGACCTCGACATCAGAATCTGATATCGCAGTTGCGATCGATGAAGCCGGTGCAGGATTCTGTGATGGTTACGACATTCAAGTCGCTCAAGCCATCGCTGATGGATTGGATATGACTTTGGTTGTAAAGAAAATGGCTTGGGATGGTTTAATCACTGCCCTTAACCAAAATGATATCGATATGATCGTTGCTGGTATGACCGATACTGAACAACGTAGACAATCCGTTGCATTCAGTACTCCTTACTATGCTTCTGATCTTGTATTGGTCGTTAAAGCTTCCTCAACTTTCGCAGGTGCAACGACTTTAGCTGAATTTACAGGCGCCAGTGTTATTGCTCAGATGGGCACTTTCCATAATGATTTGATTGATCAAATTACTTCAGTAAATCATTTGACCGCATTAGGTTCAGCACCTCTTTTGGTTAATTCGGTTCAAGCTGGAGAAGCGGATGCGATGGTGACTGAATATCCAGTCGCATTAAGTATCGTCTCAAGTAATCCTGATTTGGCTATCGTTCAGTTCGCTGCTAATGCTGGATTTACTACTGATGCTACAGATACTACCGTTTCTGTTGCCTTACGTTTAGCGGATACTGAACTACTTGCTGACATCAATACGATCTTGGCTTCCATCAGCGAAGAAACTCGCAATACATGGATGGCTGACGCTATTGATCGTAAGCCACAATAATGTTTATCCTAAGTAGTGTAATGCCCAATGATTTAATCGGAGCGGCGTTCTATCTCGCAAATAGATACGCCTCTCTTTTCCTATATGGTATACGCAATACCTTGTTGATTGCTCTAACGTCTACCATAATAGGAATATTCTTGGGACTTGGTGTAGGTATTGTTAAATCAATTCCGATCGTAAGCGATGATCCAACATGGAAGAAAATTTTAATCAAAATCGTTAAATTCATCAGTGGGATCTATGTCGAAGTCTTTAGAGGCACACCGATGATGGTCCAAGCGATGTTTATATTCTATAGTTTCCTAGGTTTCTTTAAAATGATTCCTATTTTAGGAAGTTATAGACTAACAGCTGGTATCTTTATCGTATCAATCAATACAGGTGCTTATATGGCTGAGATCGTTAGAGCTGGGATCCAATCACTAGATAAAGGTCAAAATGAAGCAGCTAGATCCATTGGGATGAGTAACTTTCAAACCATGGTTCATATCATCTTGCCTCAAGCCATTAAGAATGCCTTCCCTGCCATTGGGAATGAATTCATTGTCAATATTAAAGATACTTCTGTTTTAAATGTCATTGGGATCACAGAGCTCTTCTATCAGACTAATTCAGTCGCAGGAACGACCTACAACTTTAAGTCAGCTTTCTTACTCACGGCTGTAATATACCTTTTCTTAACCTATTCGACCACAATGATCCTTAAATTCATCGAAAAGAAAATGCAAATGCCGATCTCAGGTGGTCCTTCCAGTACCACAACTCCTATATTAGTTACTCATTATAAAGGAGGTAAATAATAATCATGTTGATAGAAATCAAGAATTTAAAGAAAAGCTTTGATAAGGCAACTGTCCTCAAAGACATTAGTATGACCGTCAGTGAAGGTGAAGTCGTTAGTATCATTGGGTCTTCAGGAAGTGGTAAAAGCACGCTATTACTCTGTATCAACCTCTTAGAGCACTATCAAGGAGGAGACATTCTATTCGAAGGTCACAATATCTTAAAGTATCCTGAAGGTTTGAATCAATATCGTACTCATGTAGGAATGATCTTTCAATCCTTCAACCTATTCAATAATCTTTCGGTCTTAGACAATTGTGTTATAGGTCAAGTCAAGGTATTGAAGAAAACTAAAGCAGAAGCTGAAGCCTTGGCTTTGTCTTATCTTGATAAAGTAGGACTTAGTAATTTCGTTAAAGCCTCTGTGTCTACCCTTTCAGGTGGTCAGAAACAACGTGTTGCGATCGCAAGAACGCTTTGTATGGAACCAAAAGTGATGTTGTTTGATGAGCCAACCAGCGCACTTGATCCTGAAATGGTTGGAGAAGTCCTTCAGGTTATCCAAAGTCTAGCGAAAGAGCATCGTACGATGATCATTGTCACTCATGAAATGTCTTTTGCGAAGGAAGTATCTGATCGAGTCATCTTTATGGATGCTGGAGTCATTTGTGAAGAAGGTAAGCCTGAAATCATCTTCAATCAACCTACTCAAGCACGAACGAAAGAATTTCTATCTCGTTTCATCCAATAGTACCTTAGGGTACTTTTTTTTAATGTGATACAATAAACCCATGATTTATGATCGCTTTTATATAGAAATCACGAATACTTGTAATCTCAACTGTTCTTTTTGCTTACCTACACAAAGAAAAGCACGATTTATGACTCTTGATGAATACAAACACATCCTTAGTGAGATAGATCCTTACTCTAAACACATCTATCTACACATCAAAGGTGAACCTACCCTTCATCCTGAACTCAAAGAAATCATGGATATCTCTCATCTTTACGATAAAAAAATCCATCTCGTCACCAATGGGACCTTACTCGAAAAACTGAACTTCGATTTAATAGATCATCCTACCCTTTCTCAATTAACATTATCCCTTCATAGTCTTCAAGAACTCAATGAAAGTCAACGACATGAAACTTTAAAATCCATAGAAAACCTCATTATGCGAAGTAAAGATAAACATTTTTCATTGTTTTTAAGAATTTGGAACGAAAATAATGAGGATTTGTTGACTTGGTTAAGAAATATACTAGGAGTTAATTTTGAATATCAAGCCAATAAACATAGACTAAAAGTAGGAAAAAATCTAACTTTGGATTTCGATAAAGAATTTACTTGGCCAAGTTTAGATCTACCATTCGTAGGAGATATTGGATCTTGTTATGGTGGAATCAAAATGATGGGAATCTTCGTCGATGGACAAGTTACTCCTTGTTGTTTAGATAATGATGGAGATTTAAGCCTAGGGAATGTCTTTGAGATATCATTTAAAGATCTGATAAATCAGTCTAAGTATCTAGATTTCGTTTCAGGATTAGTTTCTAATCGTCTTATAGAACCTTTGTGTCAGCATTGTTCATATCATCTTAAACATAAAAAAAGGCTCTAAGAGCCTTATTTATTGAAATCTTTAATAATATCGTCGATTCTTTTTCCTTTTTCATAGGTCTCATCGATGACGAATACAATTTGAGGAATCTTTCTGATCATGATGCGTCTTCCTAGTTCCATTCTAAAGTATTTAGCATGATTACTTAATGCTTCTAATCGTTCAGCATTGTTACCTGATCCTAGAAACGTTACATACACCTTCGCATAGGAATAATCGTTGGTTACTTCACAATCCAAGAGTGTAACAAATCCTACTTTAGGATCATCCATCTCAGTTTGGATCATCTGTGAAATCTCTTTAACGATCAAAGAACCGATTCTTTGGTGTTTGATGCCCATATTTAAACCTCAACGACGATCTTATCGTCATAGGCTTCAATCAGATCATCTTCTTTTAAGTCATTGAAGGATTCGATGGTGATACCACATTCATAGCCTGAAGCTACTTCTTTAGCATCGTTTTGGAAACGTTTCAATGAACTGATGGCGCTTGTATAAACGACTTTACCATCTCTAATGACTCTTACTTTAGCATTACGAGTAATCTTACCATCAGTAACCATACAGCCTGCAATGGTACCTACTTTAGAGACCTTGAAGGTTTGACGGACAGTAGCTTGACCTAAGACTTCTTCTTTATAGACAGGAGCAAGCATGCCTTTCATGGCTGCTTCTAATTCTTCGATGACTTTATAGATGATGTTATGAAGACGGATCTCAATGCCCTCTTCTTCAGCTTTCTTACGAATATCAGCATTAGGTCTTACATTGAACCCAATGATGATGGCATGTGATGCAGAAGCCAACATGACATCACTTTCAGTGATACCACCTACGGTTGAACGAATGACATTGATTTTAACATTACCGACTTCCATTCTTTCTAATGCTTGTCTAACGGCTTCAGCTGAACCTTGAACGTCTGCTTTAACGATGACTTGGATTTCTTGTATGAGTCCATCTTCAACTCGTTTAGAGAGTTCTTCTAAGGATACAGCGGATGAACTTCTACGTTCTGATTCAATCTTGACTTGAGATCTATGATCCGCAACATCGCGGGCCTTCTTTTCACTGTCGAAGACTTTGAAGATATCTCCTGCGACAGGAACATCGCTTAAACCAATGATTTCAACAGGTGTTGAAGGCAAGGCTTCTTTGATTTCACGTCCTTTATCATCAGACATACGTCTGACTTTACCGAAACTGGCTCCCGCAACTAAGATATCCCCTGTTCTTAAGGTCCCATTTTGAACCAAGACAGTAGTTACTGGACCTCGTCCTTTATCTAATTTGGCTTCTATGACCGTTCCAGAGGCTAAGCGCTTTGTATTGGCCTTAAGTTCATTGACATCAGCAACCAATAAAATCGTTTCTAAAAGGGTTGAAATGCCTTCTCCGGTCTTCGCAGAACATTTAACAAAAATGGTTTCTCCGCCCCATTCTTCTGGGGTTAAGCCTAAGTCAGCGAGTTGATTGTAGATACGTTCAAAATTAGCACCAGGCTTATCTACTTTATTGATGGCGACTATGATTGGACATCCGGCTGCTTTCGCATGATCGACTGCTTCTTTGGTTTGAGGCATGACCCCATCATCCGCAGCGACTACAATGATCGAAATATCAGTTACTTTAGCTCCACGAGCTCTCATCGATGTGAAAGCTTCATGACCAGGAGTATCTAAAAAAGTTACTTTACGTCCACTGACGATGACTTGATAGGCCCCAATATGCTGGGTGATCCCACCGAATTCACCTTCAACAACTTTTGTCTTACGAATGGTATCTAATAAGGTCGTTTTCCCATGATCAACGTGACCCATGATGGTTACAACAGGAGCACGTTCTGTGAGTTCTTCTCCTTCTACAACTTCTTCTTCTAAAGAATCTTCATCGATAACAACTTCTTTAACAGCTTCGATATTGTATTCCATACATACCAATTGGATGGTTTCTTCATCTAAATTGGTATTGATGGTAACGACTTTACCTAAAAGAAACAACAGTTTGATAATATCACTGGATTGCTTATTGACCTTATCAGCCAATTGATGAACGGTAATCCCTTCTTCATACACGATCGACGTTACAACTTCTAGTTTAACGCGTACCTGTGGTTTGCCTGTGGTGGCACTTTTGAAATTTCTTCTGACGGGTCTGGCCATACTCTTTACCTCTTTTCATCGCGCACAATTTTACTTGCCATCTTTTGATTGTCTATCCCAAATGCCGAAATGGTCTTACCTTTGATGTTGGTAAAGACTTCTTCTGGCAAATTCTCAAACAATTTGATCTGATAGAAAGCACACTTGTCTTTAATTTGCTTTTGGGTTCTTTCTGAAGCGCGATCACTCAGAAGAACAACGTAAACACTTTTGGTTCGGATGGCTTCCATGAGCGCATCTCCATACACAATGGCACCGGCCTTTTTGACCAGTCCAAGAAACTGTAGATTACTACTATTCACCGATCAACCCTTTGATTTCGTCGTAGACACTCATTGGGATCTCGCATTCTAAGGCTCTGGCTAAAGCGCCTTTCTTCATGGCGAGTTCAAGCGCATCTTTGGTTTTGGCCAAATAAGCACCTCTGCCGTTGGCTTTACCACTAAGGTCGACTTTAACGACCCCTTCTGGGCTTCGCACGATTCTCAGCAGTTCTTTCTTAGGCACTTGGACCATAGTGGCCACACAGCGCCGCATGGGAATTTTCTTCACACGCCACCTTCTTTCGCTTATTCTTCGTCTTCGTAGAATTCATCGTACTGATCGTAATCGATGTCCTCTTCGAATACAGGCTCTGCTTGAGCGTTTTGTTTTTCGATTTCAGCCAATTCTTCAGCTGTATATTCGATCTTGATTTCATAATCTTTATCTTTACGGATATCGGATGAACGCAATTTACGTTCTTCCTCTTCCTTCTTAGAAGGTCTACGTTTTAAGACAGGTTCAACTTTAACGACAGGTTTAGCTGCTTCAGCCAAAGTTTCAAACTTAGAAACATATTCTGTTTTGCGTTCCAAAGGTTTTTTGACCTTTTTAACTTTAACAGGTTCAGTAACCTTAACCACAGGTTCAGCTTTAGGTTCAACAACTTCTTCGACGACAACTTCAGGTTCACGAAGTGACTTTTCAAGTGCGATGGTTTCTGCTTCAGCACGTTGTCTAGCGCGATCCTCTTCAGCCTTTCTCGCAGCTTTCTCAAGGATAGCAGCTTGAACTTCGAAGGAGTAATCTTGGATAGCGACTTTCCAGTCATAATCTAGTTTATCCATCTCTGTACGAGACTTAATATCGATACGTTGACCTGTTAAACGAACAGCCAAGCGAGCATTTTTACCCTTTTTACCAATCGCTAAAGACAATTGGTTGTCTTCTACGACCACCAAAAGACCTTTTTTCTCACGTGTTTGAAGAACACCAATGATTTGAGCAGGACTTAAAGAATTCTTGATCAACTCAACTGTATTTTCGCTCCATTCAAAGATATCGATTTTTTCATTGCCTAATTCTTGGATAACGACTTGAACACGAGACCCTCTAGGACCGATACAGGCTCCGATCGCATCGACATCTTCACGTTTAGAATGAACCGCCATTTTAGTGCGTTCCCCCGCTTCACGAGCGATGGCTTTGATTTCGACGATGCCTTGATAGATTTCAGGGACTTCTTTTTCAAATAAACGTTTGACCAATTTAGCGTCCGCTCTAGAGACAAGCACTTGAGCGCCTTTGGTTTCTTTGGTAACTTCAGTGATGACCAAACGAATCTTTTGGCCTTCCTTATAATTTTCTCCTGGAATCTGTGCAGCTTTAGGCATCATCGCTAAGGTTTTGCCTAAATTGACGACTACGAATTTTTCTTCTACGGATTCAATGATCCCAATGACCATCTCATCTTTCTTATCGATGTATTCATCATAAACAGATTGCTTTTCAGCTTCTCTTATTTTTTGTTTAAGAACGTTTTTAGCAAGGATCGCAGCGGCTCTACCTAAATCATCGATGGATTTCTTAACGTCATAAAGTTCACCCACTTGGATGTCTGCTTTAATTTTTTGAGCATCACTTAAAGAGATCTCTAATTCATCATCATCGACTTCTTCGACAACGGTGTATTGTTGATAAACATTAAGTTCACCTGTTTTTTCATTGATGTCGACCTTTACCAGAGCATCTGGGATCTCGATGTGTTTCTTATAAGCCTTACTTAAGGCTTCTTTAAGCGCATCGATGACGACTTCTTTGGGTAGTTTTCTGTTTTCAATGCCTGCTAAGGCTTCGATAAAATCTTTTACATTCATTGGGTGCTCCTTATAACTTTACGGCTAAGCGTATTTTGAGAATGTTGTCTGAACTAAATTCTAGTATTTTCTTACGGGTTTTATGGACGATTTCGAGATGACCTAGCTTACCATCATAATCCAACAAGTTTCCTTCGTGTTCCAAGCTCTTTTCAAGAGGATGGATCAAGGTCAAGTGGACATTACCACCTATGGCCAGTTGAATATCTGCAGTCCCTTTTAATTGCCTTTCAGCACCAGGAGAACAGACTTCCAGATAATAATCTGTATCCACCATCTCTGTCGTATCTAGAAGATCAGAGATCTTTTGAGATACAGTTGAACAGGTTTCTAGATCCATTGATCCATCAGGATGCATAATCGCAATCTGTAGGATTCGGGTCTTTTGATCCATGAGCCATTTGAGTTCAACTAAGGACACATTTGCTTCATTTAAGATCGGTGATATCAGATTCTCGAGGGTTTTAAGTTCCATAAACCTCCTTTAACAATAATGAAGGAGTGGCCAGAACCACTCCTTAATTAAGATACGCCATAACTATACACAATTTCTTTGAAATAATCAAGTTTAAAAGAATGACATCTGATTTTTATCGTCAAGACTTTCTAATAAACCTAGTTCTTCAAATCGATTGATTTGAGTATTGTTGATCTGAGAACGTTTCTGTAGATCTTCTTTAGATATGAAAGCTTTGATTTCTCGTTGTTCAACAATGGATTTAGCAACATTGGCTCCTAATCCATCTAGGATAATAAATGGAGGTATCAAAGTCGTAGGATCATCAGGATGAAGGATAAAATCACTAGCATGAGATAGATTTAGATCTAAAGGACCAATCTTATAGCCTCGATTATTCATCTCATAGACAGCCTCTAAAGTAGAGACCAAATCAGCTTCTTTAGAACTGACATCTTTTTTTAGATTGATATCGTTAAGACGTTGTTGGATGTTCAATAATCGACTACGTACCACTCGCATAGGTTTGGTCATGGTTTCATATTCATAAGAAGAGCATCTTAAAGTAAAATAAACTGAATAATAATGAAGTGGATAATGGACTTTAAACCAAGCCACTCTTACCGCCATCAATACATAAGCTACAGCATGGGCTTTTGGGAAGAGATACTTGATCCTTTGACAGGAATCTATATACCATTGAGGGACTTTATGGGTAGCCAATAAGGTCTTTTGTTCATCTTTAAGACCCTTCCCTTTTCGTATGGCTTCCATAATGTCAAAGGCTGCTTTAGATGGGAGCCCTTTATGAATCAAATACAACATAATGTCATCTCTACATCCAATAACATCATCAAAAGTCGTTACCTTAGACTCAATAAGATTTTTTGCGTTGTTTAACCAAACATCAGTCCCATGAGACAAACCAGATATCTTAACAAGATCAGAAAACTTTGTTGGTCTCGTAGATGCTAAGATCTGTCTTACAAAAGGTGTTCCGAATTCTGGTAAACCTACAGCTCCTGTAGGTTCGTCATAATTTTCTTCCGCATGAAGTGCCTTATTTGAGTTGAATAAAGAGATGGTTTCCATATCATTCATCGGTATTGTATCTACTGCAATCCCTGTGATTCTTTCTAGCATTTTCATCGCTGAAGG
>CAIXIN010000169.1 GCA_903919545.1 uncultured bacterium
CTTTCTCATACGCAACGAATTCACCTAAAGGATCATGGTGGTCTTCTTCGATCATAAAGGCTTTGATCAGTTTAAGTTTCTTCCCGTGGATGATCCCATGACCTATTGGCCAAGGAGATAATCCTCTAAGATGATTATAAACCACATGGACCTCTCTTTTAAAAGAGATGAATTCTTCTTCAGGGGTAATGTTGTACGCAAATGTTACTTGTGATTCATCTTGAGCAGTTGAAGGTACATCATCTTTTAATAAATCAGGTAATTTATCTTTAAGAAGTTGAGCTCCTGCGATACTTAATTTATCATGAAGCGATAAGACATCATCTTCTTGGGTGATTTCTACAGTGATCGATGCGATGATGTTTCCCGCATCCATCTGTTTGACCATTCTCATCAAAGTTACACCACTTTCTTTTTCACCATTGATGATGGCTTTATGAATGGGTGCTCCTCCTCTATATTTAGGTAGTAGTGAAGCATGAACGTTCACAGAACCAAAACGAGGTGCTTCTAAGATCGACGTTGGGATAAATTGTCCATAAGCACAAGTCACAATCAAATCCAAGTTAAGATCTTGTATGATTTGATCAAGTTCTTTGATTTTAATGGGTTGATAGACAGAGAGACTATTCTCAAGCGCAAGTTTCTTGATTGGGGATGGAGTTAAGATCTGTTTACGTCCAACCGGTTTATCTGGCTGAGTAACGACACCTACGACATCAAGTCCACTTTCAAGCAGCACTTGAAGGATACTGACCGCAAAGCTTGGCGTACCCATAAAAAGCACTCTATTATTCATTTGTGGTCCCTCCTTTTGAATACGGCTTAAATTATATCATGAACTGATATTTTTAATTCTTGATTTTAACAAATTGATTTGCTATAATTCGTAAGCACATAAAGGAGGTGCTCGCATGCCACAGATTAAATCGCAAATGAAACGCGCATTAACCAACTTGAAGCGTAGCACCGCTGTTACATCGGAAAAGTCAGCTTTGAAAACGTCAATCAAGAAAGTCTTGAAAGCCGTAGAAACCAAGGACGCTGCTGCTGCAAAAGCCGCATACGATCTGGTCAACGCCAAATTGGATCAAGCCGTAAGCAGCGGGATTCATCATAAGAATTATGCCGCTCGTCAAAAAGCAAGATTATCTAAGTTAGTCAACGCTCTATAAAAGAAAAACCAATCTCTGATTGGTTTTATTTTTATTTATGTTCAATTCTAAGTTCAGTAGCTAAACCACCTAAAGCAGTTTCTCTTAATTCTAGGACGATTTTCTTACCTGTATAGTTCATTGTTCGAACCACCATATCAAAGGAAACACGATTGTCTTTGATGCTTCCTAAGTGTTCCGCCATAAATGCAGCATCGATCGCTCGTAAGGCTGCTGCCCCATTTCTTTCGATACAAGGGATAATGACGTAACCTCCCACAGGATCACAAGTAAGACCTAGATGATGTTCCATAGCGATCTCAGCTGCATATTCAATCTGCTTTAGATTGAGGTCATGTAGATAAGCAGTAGCCGCAGCAGCCATAGAACAGGCTGTACCAATCTCAGCTTGACAACCACCTACTGCCCCAGATATGGTTGCATTCATTTTTACGATGTTTCCAAACATACCTCCAACCATCAAAGCTTGGATCAGTTTTTGTTTAGAATAACCTAAATCATAATAGTAGTGATACATCAATGAGGCCATAACTCCACTGCTTCCACAGGTTGGTGCAGTGACGACCATACCACCTGAAGCATTTTCTTCATTGTTTGCGTAGGCATAAGAAAGGATCTTTAAACGATTCTTACTGGTTTCACTGTCTTGGTTCTCAGCTTGAAGATATAAAGATTTCGCAATACGATTGGTTTCAAGTAGTCCAGGTAATAATCCAGTTCTATCTAGTCCCCTTTTAATAGTCTTCAACATCGCATCTAAAATCTTTTCTAAATGGAGTTCAAGATCAGGTTCGTAGAACTTGATCAAAGCAGGTAAACTTAAATGTAGAGACTTACAGTCTTTAGCGACACTTTCATAATCAGGATAAGGATAAATCGTTCTTTGGAAATCAAAGTCTGTTTCTAAGACCTTGATACTGCCTCCTCCTAAAGAGAAAACTGTCCATAATCCAATCAAATTATTTCGTTCATCATAGGCTTTATAGATCAAGCCATTCTCATAGAGATGTTCCCAACTTAAACGGAAATAGACTTTGCACATCTTAGGCGCGAAAGTCTGCATAATGATCTGATCCGTATAGTGACCTTTACCGGTCAATGATAAAGAACCATAAAGCTCAGCATCATAAGATACCGCATCAGGAAAAGCATCTTTAAAAAGCATGGCTGCCTTCCATGGGGCTATGGTATGTGAGCTAGAAGGTCCTGGACCTACTTTGTAGAGTTCCTTGAGAGATTCCATATTACCGTGTTGCCTCTATTAGAAATAATTCAAATCCAAAACGTTTATCAACGAGACCGGTTTTACTCTTTTGATCATATTCAGCCAAGGCATTTAAGACCTGAAGAAGACGTTTAGAGGTCGTCATTCGAGCTAAATTTAATAAACGACTGACACGATAGACATTCATCTGAGTCGTTCCTACAGAAAGCTCATTGATGATTTCTTCTCTATGTTTACCCGCATCATTTAAACTAGAAACTTGATACAGGATTCTTAATTGGCTCGCAATAAGACCAATAAAAGCCAATGCATCCATATTTAAAATGATCATATCATTCCAAATATTAAGTGCTTCCGCTAAACGTTTATCTAAGATCGCATTGACCAAATGAAAAGCTTCAGAATCTAAAGGACGACTTACCAATGCCACCACATCATCATAAGTAATGTTTTGCCCAAAGAGTTGAAGTTTGTCACACTCATGAATGGCCACAGACATATTGTCATCTAAACGTTTTATGAGCTCATTAAAGGCTTCTGAAGTGACTCTAAGTTGTCTTTCCTTGATTAGATCTTGAAGAAATAAACGGAATTGATCAGGATTTAGCTTATTGATGTGGATGACTTCACAGGTTTCTTTAATTTTTTTAAATGTGAGTTTGATCGTATCGATATTGTCATCTTCATACATCATAATCAACGTGGTTTGATCGTGTGGTTTAGCTAAGTAAGCCTCAAGTTTTTTTATATCCAACTCATTTTTCTCTTTATTCTTCTCTTTGTCCTTAACAGCTCTGGTCAAGAATACACAATTCTGTAGGATCATGACTTTATGTTCACTAAAAAAGGACATCGTATCAGCTTCTTCTAAAAAAGAAGTCATAGAAAAAGAAGGACTCGTGAAATCATAATAAATCGTGTTCATCTGAGAGACTTCCCCAACACGGTTTTTTAAGAGTTCTTGTAAGGATTTGTTGATGAGAAATGGCTCACTGCCGTAGAGTAATACGTTCATAGTTTTTCCTAATCCATTATATCAAAAACCAAGCCTCAGTTGTTTGAGTTTCAATGAACTTGTCTGAAGGAAAGAGATATATTCATTTAGAATAAAACTGATGTCTCCCTCATTTTGAGTCGTTAAGACTGGAATATGATAAGTCTCAAATCGATCAAGTGTTTTCCATGAAGGATGGCCATAAGCATTAGGTCCTACAGATATGATGGCCAGTTTTGCTTGGATATGACTTAAGAAAACATCTGAACTTGATGTAGAAGATCCATGATGACCTACTTTTAAGATATCTGTCTTTAAATCTGGATATTGTCTAAGAAGATCTTGTTCAGTAATCTCATCAGCGTCAGCCATCAATAAAAACCTTAAATCTTTGATTTGAAAGAGATAAACCAAAGAAGATTGATTAATATCTGGTTCTAAAAGCGTAGTTTTCAGTGATTTTAAGGCAAACCAAGCTAGATTTATATCTGTAGGCTCAGTAATACATCGCATAATGTCATAATCTTCTAATAATTGATCCCAATTTCCACTATGATCATTATCACTATGCGTAATAATCAAACGATCAATTCTTGTGATACCTTGAGCATTTAGAAACAAACTCAGTTGATCATAAGCATTCTCTTTTCCTGTATCGATCAAGATAACTTCTTGATTAAATGGGGCTTGTAGTAAGATCGCATCTCCCTGCCCCACTGAAATAAAGCTGACTTGATAAAACCAAGGCTCACTCAAAAGTGGTACTAAAATCACTAAACCTAACCATAGATATTTTGTTTTAACTTTATAGAAGTAAGACAGGATTAAAATCAGACCTACAAAAAAAATCACAGAAATCGTTAAGCTTCCTCTTAAGATAAAGATTCTTTCTAGGTAAACATTAACCGACTGCAGATTCTGATAGAGCCATAGGATGAATGGTGTCAATGGAACAAAGACATAAGTACCCCAAATTAAAATAACCAAAATAGCCATTAGTTTTCTAAGTACAGGGTAAAGAATAACTAATCCAAGCGATACTTTATGAAAAAATGCATATTGAAAAATACTTAAGGTATTCCATCGATTGATTTGATCCAGTTTAAACGTACCTATGACTTGAAACAATAATGGATAAAGAATCGCAATTGAGGTAAAACCAGTTTGATCATATACTAAGAAAAATAAGACGAACCCTATCAATCTTTCGCTTCTATCTTTAAATAATGAAACCAGTAAAACAGAAACCATCACTCGCACTAAACTCAAAGGATATACAAAAACATAAGCAACTATCCCAAAGAGTAACAGTATGATAAACGTTGCAATCTTTTCTTCCAGAAAAAAAGACATTATATAGTGACTAAATTTATAAATGATCGTGTAAATCAAGCCAAAAGAAATCACGCTGATAAACGAATTTTCAGGATCTGTTTGAAATAAGACGGCTCTACTTAATTTTTGAAAGACAGGATCACCATTAAATCCACCAAGACCAATGAAGTTCATCCAAGGATTAGGTTTGTGAGATAGAATCTCATCTTCAGTACTTGTCCCTACTAATCCATTTACTTTGACGTAGTTTTGTTGATTAAATCCATAAGTCGATGGAGTGATATTAAAAGGTGTAATATTAAAAATTTCAACTTCATCGAGAAGATTATAATGATCTACGTTCTGACTCAACACCAATACTTTTCCGTATTCTGAAGATACAATAAAACTATTGTCGTTGAGTTCTATGATCTTCGAAGAGGATTCGATTGGTAAGATTGCTTTTAAGTTGAGATTTAAAAACACACATGAACATAATCCTATAAAGATCCAAGATTGTTTCTTCAATATAAGCAAGGCAAAACCACAACCAATACTCCATAAAACTGCTTTATACGGTGTATTAACCAGTATTGGAATAAATAAAGCTGCCCAAAGAAGTGCTCTTTTCACAATTTGAGGTAAGCCTTGATTTTATTAAAGAGGTGCGTCTTGATTCCTTTGACTTTCATCAAATCTTCTATGGTTTGAAAATAACCATAGGTATTACGATAGTCGATGATACGCTGCGCATATGTTTCACCAATCCCAGGAAGCACCAATAATTCTTCTAGGGTTGCTTGATTGATGGAGATACTTAATCCTGCGACCTCAGAGAACACAATGATATCTCCATCCTTTAGAATCGTTTGTGGATTCAATTGAGAAAGATCACAGAGATCACAATCGATCTGTTTTAAAAGCTCGCTTAAAGGACTAAAATTAGCCATTGTATATACCTTTGTGCTCTGATCAGGAAACTGAGCCGTGATTTTGATTTTGATTTTAGAAGGATCCTTTAAATCTACAGGTTCAGATAAAACTGAACATCCAGATAAAAGTAGTGTAAATATAAAAAAGAAGAGTTTCATACTCTTCTTTTTGCGTTATCGATTTGAATTCCTAGTCTACAGATAGAATCTTTACGATTTCTTTGTTTGGTTCGACTTCAACTTCATCATCTACCTTATGATCCATCAAAGCGATGGCTAAAGGTGTGACGTTGGAGAGCTTTCCTGATAGAGGATCTGCTTCAACAGAAGAAACGATCGTATATTCTTCAGCAACGGTTTTACCTCTGCTTAAGATCTTAACTTTAACACCCAGTTTAACAACTCTGGATCCACCTTTATGATCATCGATGATTTCGATATTGTTGAAAATATTTTCTAGTTCACGAATACGGGCTTCTACTTTAGCTTGACGATCTCTAGCAACATCATAATCAGCGTTTTCTGATAAGTCGCCTTGAGCTCTCGCTGCTTGTAGATCTTCTATGACTTCTTTACGTACGACGTGGATCAAATTATCCTGTTCTTTTTTTAACTCATCGTAACCTGCTTGGGTTACTCTAATTTTTTCTTGGGCCATCGGTTTTCTCCTTTAGTGCGGCGTAATTATAACACATTTGTATGAATTATACTATCAATCTTAGTGGTCAATAAATCAACCGCGACTTCATTTTTTCCACCTTCTGGAACGATCACATCCGCATAGCGTTTTGATGGTTCGATGAAGGTCTCATGCATCACTCTAACCGTGTTCATATACTGATCCATGACATTCTCCATGGTTCTTCCACGATCTCTCACATCTCTTTTTAAACGACGAATAAAACGAACATCAGCGGGTGTATCGACGAAGATCTTGATGTCACAAATAGATCTTATAAGAGGATCTTCTAAAATGAAGAGGCCTTCTACGACGATGACATCCGAAGGATTTATCTTCTCTACTTCATTAGCTCGTGTATATTGGGCAAAATCATAGGTAGGTTTTAAAATGGTTTGACCTGATGCCAATTCTCTGAGTTGTTGAGCCAGAAAATCATTATCAAAGGCTAAAGGATGATCGTAGTTTACTTTGAGTCGATCTTCCATTGTCATTTCTCTTTGATCTTTATAGTAATCATCCTGACGGATGATCAAAACTGAATTAGTAGAAGAATAGGTTTTAGCCAAGCGTTTCGCTAAAGAAGTTTTCCCAGAAGCAGAGCCTCCAGCAATTCCAATGATGACACATTTCTTCATATCAGTTTAAGTATTTAGCAACATTCTTCAAATGTTCAGCATAAGTTTTCGCGTAATAGACTGTCCCATCCCCATAGACATCCGCGATGAAGAAATAGTAATCATTCATCGTAGGATTCAAAGTCGATAAGATGGCTGTAGCGGAAGGATTATCAATAGGTCCTAAAGGTAGACCATCATGAAGATAAGTATTATAAGGAGAAACAATATCCTTATTCCCTTCACAATCTTTCCAATCGGTATAGTTATACAAAGAATAACATATGGTCACATTGGATTGTAGACGCATAGGCTTGTTGAGTCGATTGTAAAAGACTTGGGCTACCATCTTCATATCTGCTGCTTTAGATGCCTCAAATTGAACCACAGAGGCTAAGGTAAAGATCTCGTGGATAGAGTATGAACTAGAATCAAAACTTGCCTTATTTTCGATATAGAAGCTTTCTGTTTGATCCAAGATCCTTTTTGTAATGATTTCAATGGTTGAGTTTGGATTGATAAAATAAGTCTCAGGCATCAAGTATCCTTCTAATAAAACCTTCACACCTGTTTTATCGATCTCAGGAGTAATGACTTCATACTCTGCATCCAAAGTCGCAAGATAGGTCTTATCATTCCATAAGGTCAAAATTTCTTCAACAGTATAATTAGAGACTTCAGAGATCGCTTGAGCTACATCTTTGGCCCAATCACCAGGAATGATCGTAAGTGCAACATCATTTTTCTCAGCGTTGGTGGCGTCGTTTAGATAAGTCAAGATCTCTAAAGCATCCCAACCTTTATCTACTTTATAAACACCTACTTTAAAATCAGTAAGTTTCATTAGTTTAGCGTAGGTTTCAAAAATCATTGGTTGTCCAATAAGATCATGAGCTTGTAGAGTAAGGGAAACATTACTTAAAAGATCCCCTTCTTCAACTAAGACCATCACTGTTTCACCAGTAGGACCTTTTCCTTGTAGATTAGAGTTCACATAAAAATAGGCAAAAGCAGACGCAATCGCCAATAGACCAAAAGTTATTATAATAAAACTAAGTGGTTTAAGCTTCGTCTTCTTCGTCATTGTTTTCAAGCTGCCATTCTTCCAGTACTTTATTCAGCATGGTCCATTCGGCATCTTCCTCAACAGGCATCAATTCTCCTGCATCTGTAAACTGAGAAACAAAAACTTCCCCATCATCGACTTTATCATCATAATAAAAGACATATTTTTTTGTGTTTTCTTCATCTTCAAACGTAAACAAGATCGTCATCTCATATTCTTTACCTGATTCATCAGTAACTACAATTTTGTTTTCTTCCATGTTAGCCTCGCTTGTGTCGTTGTTTATCTAAATAACCTTGTAATATAAAGGTCGCTGCCATCTGATCGATGGAGGTCTTTCGTTTTTGACGGTTCATTTCAGCCATCAACATGCTCTTTTGAGCGGCGACGGTACTGAGCCGTTCATCTTCTAAGATGACTTCTATTGAAGTCCTCAACTCTAATTCTTCTTTAAAATAAAGTGAACGATCAGCGCTTTCACCTAGAGAACCATTCATATGTTTAGGTAGACCTAAGACGATAACGGTGATCTTTTCATTTTCTAGTATAGGCATCAATTGATCTAAAGCATTTTGATAATCATCGCTTTGAAAACGTATCGTTGAGTAAGGACTCGCTAAAAAACCACTCAGGTCACTCACAGAGAGACCCAAGGTCTTAGAGCCTAAATCACAGCCCAATGCCCTCATTGATTCTTTTCGTCCAAATAAGTACGCACCAACTCTTCGATGATTTCGTAACGTTCTACGGTTTGTATTAGGTTACGTGCGTTTTTATGAGATGAAATATAGGCAGGATCATCACTGATGAGATACCCAGATAATTGATTAACTGCGTTGTAGCCTCTTTCAGCCAAAGCGGCCTGAACTTGTTTTAAGACTTGTTTAATGTTGTCTCTTCTCAGTTCATCCGTTTTGAAGGCAACGGTTTCGGTAATATTTTTGTTGCTCATGCACTAACCTCCTGTTTCTATTTTACAGTATCTTGGGCTTAAATAAAAGAATAAGCAAAAGAAACACACAAAATCACAATGACTTATAAGTAAAGAAACTTATTTGACGAGTTCGAAATTCAATTAACTTAATAAAGCGGCACAGTGCCGCTTAGATTTAGAATTTTGAACTCAATTCTTTTAATAAGGCATCCAACTGAGAAGCATCTTTTCCACCAGCTTGAGCGAAATCAGGACGTCCTCCCCCATTACCACCTGTTTGAGCGGCCATCGTCTTAACCACATCGCCTGCTTTTATACCCTGGGCGATGGCTTTGGTACCACAGAAGGCAACGAAATTAACCTTGTCTTCATAGACTCCAGCCAAGAAGATGAAACCTTCATGAACCAAAGGCTTTAGACTTTCGATCATCAATTTCAAATTAGACGCATCCTTATCGATACGTTTGATCAAGACTTCGAAATCAGGAGTTGAGACGATCGAACTGCTTAATACTTTTGCTTCCATAGAAGCTAAATGTTGTTTCAACTGACCCAATTCTTGTTTAAGTGAGACGTTTTCTTTTAATGATAAATCAATACGTTCTTCGATGCCCATAAACGAAGTCGCTTTATACATCTTTGCGATAGTCTCTAGTTGGACTTGATACGCAACAAAGTCTGAATACGCTGCGTTTTGGGTCTTGGTGGTCAATCGACGGATCCCAGAACCAATGGATTCTTCAGAGACGATCTTAAAGACACCGATCTCTCCAGTATTGCTGACGTGACAACCTCCACAGAGTTCTTTAGAAACAGAGCCCATGGTAACCACACGTACGACCTTATCGTATTTTTCAGTAAACAAGGCAGTTGCCCCATCAGCTTTGGCAGCTTCGATGTCCATCAAATCAAAACGAACAGGATGTTTCTCAAAGATGAAACGATTGACCATAAGTTCGATGGCTTTTAACTGCTGATCGCTGACTTTTTCGAAATGAGTAAAGTCAAAACGCATGTAGTCTTCAGCGACATAAGATCCTGCTTGATGAATATGATTCCCAACGATTTCTTTAAGAGCGGTTTGAACCAAATGAGCAGAGGAGTGATTGGCGATGATGCGTTGACGTCGAGGTAGATCGATGCTTAAGATGACCGTATCGCCTTCTTTTAGTTCGCCATAAGCGATTTTTATAGAATGTAGATGTTGTTTTTGAGGAGCTCTTTGGACATCCAAGACATCAGCTTCTCCGTTTACGAAATCAAGTTTACCTGTATCTGCGACTTGTCCACCCATTTCAGCATAGAATGGGGTCACATCGACGATGACTTCACCTTCATCATCTAAGGAAATTACACGTTTTCCACCTTTAAAACAAGCCAATACCGTAGACTCTACTGAATAGACATCATAGCCAATAAACTCAGAGACTTCTTTAAAATTCATCAGATCGATCGACTGAGAACTCATCGATTCAACGTCTTCTCTAGCGTTTCTAGCCCGATTACGTTGGATCTCCATTTCACTCTTAAAGCCCACCATATCGATGTCATAGCCCTTTTCTTGAGCGATCTCTTGAGTTAATTCAACTGGAAAACCAAAAGTATCATAGAGTTTAAAGACAGTCTTTCCACTTAAAAGTTTACTTTCAGCGTGACTTAACTCATCGATAAGGAGCTGTTCACCAGCATTAAGGGTCTTATGGAATCGTTCTTCTTCAGCTTTGACTAATTTACTGATCAAAGGTACTTTTTCGCCTACATAAGGATAATAATCCTTCATCATATCAGCCACCACTGGAACCAATTCATTCATAAATGAAGTCGTGATACCGATCTTGATCCCAAAACGAACGGCCCTTCTTAATAGTCTTCTTAAGACATAACCTCTGCCTTCATTTGAAAACAATGCTCCATCCGCTAAAGCGAAACTCACGGTACGGATATGATCTGCGATGACACGATACGCCATCTTATTTTCACCTGAATAAGGTACTTTAGCGATCTTCTCAACCGCTTTGATAACAGGCATAAATAAATCAGTATCGAAATTGGTTTCTCCGTTTTGAACGATACAGACCAGTCTTTCTAGACCCATTCCTGTATCGATGTTTTTCTGAGGCAATTCTTTATACAGAGCTCTTTCTACGCCTTCTTTACCATCGTATTGACTAAAAACGACATTCCAGATCTCGATGTAACGATCATTATTGAGCTCTTTAAAGAAAAGCTCTTCTCCGATGTTTTGTGGATCAAAAGCAGGTCCTCTATCATAATATATCTCAGAGTTAGGTCCACAAGGTCCTTCTCCGATCTGCCAATAGTTTTCTTCAGATTTTAAAATACGTGAAGGATCTAAACCGATCACTTCGATCCATAAACGATACGCTTCTGTATCTGTAGGATGGACCGTAACATACATGCGATCCTTTTCCATCCCGATATACTCAGGACTGGTCAAAAATTCCCAGGCAAATTTTAGGGCATCTTCTTTAAAATAATCACCGATGGAAAAATTCCCCAGCATTTCAAAGAAGGTATGATGACGACTGGTCTTGCCTACATTTTCGATATCATTGGTTCTAATGGATTTTTGGGCATTGGTGATGCGATTGTTTTGTGGTTTGACTGAACCATCAAAGTAACGCTTAAGCGCGGCTACGCCTGAGTTGATCCACAATAAAGTGGCATCATTGACTGGAACCAAAGGGGCTCCTGGTTCAATCATATGTCCTTTTGATTTGAAATAATCCAAAAAGAGTTGTCTGACTTCACTGCCTGTGCGGTATTTCATAAAATACTCCTTTCAATAAAAAAACGTCCCTACAGGAACGTTTTAAACGCGGTACCATCCTGCTTCACTTACGTGCAGCTCATTCCTTAACGCGGAAGACGGGACTTTGAGTCCTCTCTCAAATGGCTTCAAAGAATACTGTCAGGAATTTTCATCAACCATTCCTTTTCTACAAGATCAGTTTCTTTTACTTTTTTTGAGTACGATTTACGCAAACATTATAGCACAAGACCCTGCTTACTGGTCAATCGTCAAACCAATTTTTTGTTCAACGAGTTTTAGTTTAGCGTCAGCCATGATTCTGGCTTTCTTTGCGCCTGATTCTAAAACCTCTTCTAGGATGTGTTGAGATAAGATGACTTCATATTTAGCTTGAAGATCGCTTAAAAGCTTAACGACTTCATCCGCAACGGCTTTTTTAAAATTCCCATAGCCTTGACCTTCAAATTGTTTGACGAGATCAGGGATAGAAACCTTAGATAAAGCACTATGGATCGTGAGTAGATTAGATACACCTAGCTGATTGATAGGGTCATATTGAACGATCCCAACTAAGTCTGTAACCGCACCCATGATCTTCTTACGAGCGACTTCTGGTTTATCAAGTAGATAGATACAGCCTTTATCGGCTTCATCAGATTTAGACATCTTTTTGGTTGGATCACTTAAACTCATGATACGAGATCCAACTTTTGGGATCAAAGGTGTAGGGATCTTGAAGCTTTCCCCATAGCGATTGTTGAATCTTATGGCCACATCTCGTGTTAATTCTACGTGTTGTTTTTGATCTTCTCCTACAGGAACGAAATCAGGATCATAGATCAAGATATCTGCAGCCATCAATGTAGGATAGACATAAAAACCTGAAGTCATTGATTCTTCTCCCTTGGAGAGCTTATCTTTATACTGGGTCATTCGATTGAGTTCACCCATATAGGTATTACAGGATAAGATGAATCCCAATTGAGCATGAGCCATGACATCTGACTGCATAAAGATTGTGCTTCTTTTCGGATCTAAACCACAAGCTAAATATAAGGCAATGGTGTCTTTTAGA
The DNA here is from genome assembly GCA_903919545.1 of uncultured bacterium. Taxonomy (GTDB): domain Bacteria; phylum Bacillota_I; class Bacilli_A; order Erysipelotrichales; family Erysipelotrichaceae; genus UBA2212. The sequence goes on from CAIXIN010000169.1 coordinate 12,785, forward strand.
TTCTTACTGAGTTCTTTAGGGTCTTGATAGACCGTAAGTGTATGAAGGTTCGCGATGAAAACGATCATCTCATAATCTTCTTGATACTTCACGAATTCTCTTAAGGCACCGATATAGTTACCTAAAGTCAACTGCCCACTGGGTTTGATCCCACTCAACATTCTTTTCATGATTTGTTCCTCCTGAACTAAAAAAAGCATCCAAAGGACGCTTTCACGTGGTACCACCTTAGTTATCTTTTCAGATCACTTCAACATAACGGTGTTGCGCCGTAAGTAGACAAAGCCTACTTCGATTCATAAAGTCCACTTCATCATCGATTCGTGTGTCTTTTTCACCATCCAAGACATCTCTAGCTGTCACATCGATCACTACTACCCTTTAATCATCATCTTTAAAATGATTGTATCATCTTTACTTAAAAAAACAAGACTCACCTTTCGATGAGTCTGATAGATTAAGCTTGTTTAGGTCTAACAAATAGTCCCGCTAAGATAACAAGTAAACAGATTACTAAATAAGTCGCCACCATAGGACTTAAGAAACCCCCATAGATGGCCGTTAAAGCCCCTATGACCGCTAATAATGGGAAGGCAAGGTTCTGTATCCATGAGCCAACTTTCTTTACCAAGAAGTCTTTAATGACTCCTAGATAAATAGTAACCATGAAGATATAGATCAATACGATAGATAATTCATCGACGGATACTCCAGAGAAGATCTTCCATCCAAAGACGATGACCCCTACTGTCGTCGCAAAATGAAGCAGTAACCAGAAGAATGACAACATAAAGGTAAACAAGGCTGAAAACATAGGAATATCTGTCTTAGGATCAACCTGAGAGAATTGTTTACTTAAAGGAAGCTCATTTCTTAAACCTAAGGCATAAGGTAAACGGATATATCCTAAGATCAAACCATTTAGAGTACCTAAAACTGAGATAACGACCGCCGTTAAAACGATCTTATATCCAATGGCCCCAAAGAATTGTTGAGCGAAGACACTGACAGCCCCATCACCAAGTTCTAAAACGGTTTGTGGTCCTAAGACCGCATTGATCCCAATAAAATAAGCCACATAGATACCCATGATCATAAGTGGCGCAAAAGTTAACGCTAAAGGTAGATTACGTTTAGGATTCTTGATTTCATGAGCAACAGATGGGGCAACTTGCCAACCATCATAAGCATAGGCAATAGGAACCAAAGCCAAGAAGAAACCTCCACCAAGCATGCCCCAATCCGCAAATTTGATCGTAGAGACAGGATCCCCAAAAGCGATACCTGTGATGCCTAATACGATAAGCGCAGCTACTTTTGTGATCATCGCAGCACTTTGGAATTTACCCGCTAATTTAGTTTGAAATGCATTGAATACGAAGAAGAAGATCATCGCTAATAAAGCTATGACCCATACCCCAACCGTAAACGGAAATGGCCAAGCAGGTAATCCTTCGATTTTAAATCCTAAAACGATCGATGAATCACTCCATCCAAACAACATGGAGGCATACATCGCCGATACCCACGCTATGACCGCAACCAATGGTGGATAATAAAGTGTCGTTTGAAACCAACCCGCCAAATAGCCTAAGGTCTTACCCCAAGTCATTTCGCAATAAGTGATCAAACCCCCTACATTCTCATCTCGTTTCGCCAATACAGCGATGGTCAAGCCTCCAAAAACGATCCCTGCTCCACCTACAATAAAGGCCAAGACCCCTAAAGA
>CAIXIN010000170.1 GCA_903919545.1 uncultured bacterium
ACCACTGAAACCATCCAAAGTAGAGCTCTTGATTTCAGAAGATAACACAGATACATTCTCTAAGGTCGTGGTGATCCCATCCCCAACGATGCGTCCCGCAAGTAGTCCTGTTTGAATATTATTGACCATAAACGCAGAAGCTAGATCTCCATAAGCAAGTGTCATCGCGGAAGTATCGACTAAGGCATCACTTAATATAAGATTCTTCACTTGACCTTTATCGATGAGCCCAAATAATCCAGTATATCCACTGATATAGGTATCTAGGTTATTGGTCTCTATCGATCCATTGTGTTCAATGGATAATGATGCAGCGATAGTCAAAGTTAAATTTGATATCGTATGATCATTCCCATTCAAGACCCCAGTAAAAGGTGTTGTCTCATCTCCTATAGGTGTCCATACTACACCAGTAAGATCCAAATCATTGTCTAAGACATAATGCGCACTTAGTTCTAAAGACATGTCTTTAAGATCTTGAACTGTTTTGATCACATAAGGATTGGCTTCAGTTCCATCACCTGTTGTATAGGCTGAAGCAATCGTAGGGGTTAATCCAATAAACAAGATTATGAAACTAAAAAACAATTGACTAAGTTTTCTCATTAGAAATCCTCCATATACGGTAAAGTGTATCATATATATGAATATATGTATCTAAAAAGTAGAAAATATGAGCCGTATATATCGAAAAACGATACCGAAATGTGATACACTATCTCAAAACCATGTACTACCTACACATAGACAAGACCCTTAAAACACCGATACATCGTCAATTGAGCGCTTGTATCGAAAGCGCGATATTAAATGGAACCTTAAAAAAAGGGGAGCTTTTACCATCAGAAGATCAAATCGGAAGAACCTTTAGTGTATCTAGAACCGTTGTGAGAAGAGCTTTTCTTGAACTATCACGTGTTGGCCTTATCGATCAAAGACAAGGTCAAGGTCATTTCGTTAAACAAGGTCAAGGTTATCCTCATTTATTGATGGATCCTCATTCATATACCCACACCAAGAATGAATCGATAAACTCCTCGTTTATCTTAAAAGAAATCATTTCTTCTCAAGACGAGCTTGTCTTAACTCAAGGATCTTTTGACTCAAAGGATCTAGTTAGATTAAAAAGAATTCACAGGTCTTCTCAAGAACGTATCTTTACCGATGAATGGTTGATCAGTAAAGAATACAATAACTTAAATGTTGAAGCTCTTATTCGATCTTTAGTCAACGATCAGAATCTACATAAAGAAAGTATCTTGGAGATTCAAATGATTACGATCGAAGATTCTCTACTTTTATCTCAAAGTAAAAACAGCTTGATCTATCTGATCAGCCAAGATTTTCGCGATGAGAAAGGACGTTTAATCGCTCATTATAAGGCCATCATTCCTTCATCCAAGACCCAATTAAGTGTCAAGGTCACAACCCTATGAACTATAAAATAGAAGCTACGAGTACAGTTGCTTATCCTACTCAACTTAAGAATCATTTTAAAGCAGCCATATTAAACGGAGAATTCAAAGACAAGGATCTCTTACCGGATTATGAGTTTTTAAGTAAGACCTATGGGTTTACCCAGGATATGGTGAGAAGCGCTTATAATGAGCTGATTCGAGAGGGCTACGCCAAACGCATCAAGAAAACAGGCGTCTTCGTTCATCACACCTTCGTCGTAGATCATATGATAGAGAAGATGGTTCCTATTTTAGAAGAGATACAAAGTAAAGGTCATGAAGCAACCGTAAACGATCTTTTGATTGAAGTCGTTATAAGTGATGAAGCATTGAATCTTAAGTTTGGATTCAAAGAAAGCCAAGAACTTCTTCATATCGTCCGTTTATTCAAAGCGGATGGGATCGCTGTCTTATGGATGGATGCCTATTATCCAATGAGTTATCTCAGACAACTCGATATTGGATCGCTTAAAGGCAAGTCTATTTATCCACTTCTAAAACAAGTCAGTGAATGTATTCCTTCGTCGGTAGAGAAAACTTTAAGTGCGATCATTCTCAATCAAAAACAGTCTGAGATCTTTGGTTTACGAAAAGGAAGTGCTGGTGGTTTGATCACAGGATCGACCAAAGATCAGAATAATAATGTGATCGAAGTCTTCTTTGACATCATCCCTGCAGATCGTTTACGTTTCATCATCAAGTAAGCGCACTGATAGAGACTTAAGCGCTCATGGTGTATAATAGAGGTTATGCAAAAAGACGTTATTTACATTCAAGGTGCTCGCGAGAACAACCTAAAAAACATCACCCTAACGATTCCTAGAAATAAACTGGTCATAATGACCGGTCTTTCAGGTAGTGGTAAAACATCCTTGGCTTTTGATACGATCTACGCTGAAGGTCAACGACGCTATGTTGAGTCTTTAAGTGCGTATGCACGTCAATTCTTAGGCAATACAGAGAAACCTGATGTCGATGTCATCGAAGGGCTTTCTCCTAGTATATCGATTGATCAAAAGACCACCTCACACAATCCTCGTTCAACGGTAGGTACTGTAACTGAGATCTATGATTATCTTAGATTATTGTATGCGAGAGTAGGGATCCCCTATTGTCCTACTCATCATGAACCCATCATCGCTCAAACCGTAAGACAGATGGTAGATCGTGTCATGAAGGAAAAAGATGGGGAAAGACTACAGATCTTAGCGCCTATCGTTCATTCTGAAAAAGGCAGTCATAAAGAAACCCTAGAGAAACTTCGTAAAGAAGGTTATGTAAGAGTGCGTGTCAACGGAGAGAATCGTCTTTTAGAAGACGAGATCACTTTAGAGAAAAACAAGAAGCATTCCATCGATGTAGTAGTAGACCGTATCGTTAAACAAGCTGATAGTACATCTCGTCTATACGACTCATTAGAAAGCGCCCTTAAGTTGGCCAAAGGTTTGGCTGTGGTGGTAAGCGATGGGGAAGAACTTCTCTTCTCAAGCAATTATGCCTGTCCTAAGTGTGGATTC
>CAIXIN010000171.1 GCA_903919545.1 uncultured bacterium
TATACCAGCACCTTTCATCATTCCTAAAGCAGTTTGATGAAAGAGGGTCTTATCATGACCTGGTAAATTAAAGGTGTCTACCGCATTGGCAGGGACCTTGATGGTGATTTCTTTTTGATTGGTTTGACTATAGGTTTTCATAGTCACGGCGAAATTAAGTACACAGATGTCTGTGCAGCATCCAATAACCGTGATCTCACTTAAGTCTTTGTTTTCTTTTAAGAATTTTTGAAAAGCAGGTGCGAAGAAACCGTTGGTAGTGTTCTTCTCTACTTGGATCATTTTGGATTCATAAGGTAAAAGCTCATCGATCAATTCTGATTCAAGGGTTCCTTTTAAACAATGAGGAGGATAATTTTCAAATTCTAGAGCATCTAAAGTATGAGCATCTTGAAAGTATAAGACGCTTTTATCTTGAGCTAAAAATTCTTTGACGAGCTTTACGTTTTCTGGGATGATCTGCTTAATACTAGGATCAGCTAAAGGACCTTCAACGATGAAACCTTTCAACATATCGATGACGATGAGAACTTCTTTTTTAGAACTCATAAGTTTACCTCTCTTTTATCTTATCACTTTTTAAGCCAAAGGTCTTTGAGGTCCATTCAATCTTTTAATCAATAAACTAAAGGTCTCTTGGATATCACGAGGATGATAGTTCAAGGCTTTCTCTGCTTTTTTATGCGAGAAGATCGAATTTGAAGTCAAGATCTTCAATGAATCAGCTGTATAAAGGGATAGTTTATTTCTTCGTTTATCAAGGGCCAATTTGATCGGTAAGACAGCTTTGACCAATGACACAGGTACACAGAGTCTTACCTTGGTCAAGCCTGTCAATTCATATAACATAGCCATCATCGTTTTTACACTATAGTATTTATTAGATAAGATATAGTGTTCATTGATGATTTTTTGTTTATTGATGGAGATGATGCCTAAAGCAACATCTCGTACATCGACGAAGTCATAACCACCTTTAACACCGATCTTCATAGAATTGGCTAAATAATCTTTTACCATTTGGGTCATAAAAGCATTCTTTACATCTTCATCTGAAATGATGCCTGAAGGATATACGATTGACGCTGGAAAGCCTTGAGCCATCTTATCCATCACAAATCGGGTCGCCATCGCTTTACTCTTAGAGTAATGACCAAAGACCTTATCAGGAGATATGGCTTGGGTCTCTTCGATCACAAGACCTTTCTTTAGTTCTGGTATCGCATGAACTGAGGAAACATAGATAAAATGATCCACCTTATATTCCTCAGCCATTTCAACGATATTCTTTGTCCCTTGGACATTGACATTATAGATCTTAGTACTAACTTTAGGATCGATGGAGATCATTCCTGCACAATGCACAACATTCCCATGAGGACCCAAGAGGTCAAATGCTTTACGTAAGGATTCCTTATCCAAGACATCTCCTCTCAATATAATCACACGGTGATCTAGGATTTCTTCTTTCTCAAAAGGCAAAAGAAAACCAATCACGCGATCGTTGTCTTGAACCATAAGGTTAGAAAGGGTGTGCCCTAAAGAACCGGCTGCACCAGTGATTAGAAAGCTTTTCATATCTAACCACATTATAGTCTAGTAATCGAAAATAATTGTGGGGAATGGTGTGAAATAAGGCTCTTGGTACTTCCTTCATTCTAGCCTTGTTTTATTGTGTATAATGAGTTTATACTAAATTGGATTAGTCGAAAGGATACACACTTTATGAAAATTGCCATCGCTGGGATGGGCTACGTTGGTTTAGCCAATGGGATCTTATTGGCTCAGCACCATGAGGTTACCATCGTTGATGTATTGAAAGAGAAAGTAGATTTGTTGAATCATAGACAATCCCCTATTTCTGATCATGAGATAGAACTTTATCTTACGAAGAAGAATCTTAATCTAAAAGCGACACTTGATCCTGAAATTGCGTATTGTAAAGCTGAATATGTCATTATCTGTACCCCTACAAACTATGATCCTGATAAAAACTTTTTTGAGACCTCCAGTGTAGAAAATGTCATAGAAACCGTGTTGAAGATTAATCCTGAAGCCATTATGGTCATCAAATCAACTGTACCTGTAGGCTACACTGAAGATACCCGTAAGAAATATAAAACAGACAAGATCATCTTCTCTCCAGAATTCTTAAGAGAAGGTAAAGCTTTGTTTGATAATCTTTATCCTTCACGCATCGTCGTAGGCGATCAAAGTCAACGTGGATCTGTATTTGCGGGACTCTTGGTAGAAGGTGCCATTAAACGAGATATACCTATCCTTTATACTGGCTCTACAGAAGCAGAAGCCATCAAATTATTCTCTAATACTTACTTAGCTTTAAGAGTTGCTTTCTTTAATGAACTAGATTCTTATGCGGAAATCAGAGAACTCAACACCAAACAGATCATCGATGGGGTCGGTCTTGATCCTCGTATAGGAACTCATTATAATAATCCTTCGTTTGGTTATGGTGGTTATTGTTTACCAAAAGACACAAAGCAGCTTTTAGCCAATTATGCGGATATTCCTCAAAACATCATGAGTGCCATCGTCGATGCGAATCGTACACGAAAAGATCATGTCGCAGAGATGATCTTAAAAAGGAAACCTCAAGTCGTAGGTATCTATCGATTAACGATGAAGACAGATTCTGATAACTTTAGACAATCCGCCATTCAAGGCATCATGAAACGCATCAAAGCCAAAGGCGTAGAAATCGTAATCTATGAACCTGCCCTTCATGAGGATAAGTTCTATAATTCTACTGTTATTAAAGACCTCAAAGAGTTCAAAGCCATAAGCGATGTGATCGTCGCCAATAGACTCACAGATGAAATCAAAGATGTCTTGCCTAAGATATATACCCGAGATCTCTTTAGTAGAGATTAAAAAAACTTGTGTAAACAAGTTTTTTTTATTGAGTTGATGGATATAGGCTCTTATCCCAACGATGGGTTATATCGAATATCTGGGCATCTTTTACTAAGAAGAAGTCTTTATGCGTGCTGTATTTTAAGTAAAGATATTCATATAAAGGATCGAAATGGACATAATGACCATCGACTTTGACCAAGATCCAAAAATGTATGACGAAGTGGCTCTCTGCGGTAGAGGAATAACCTTCTCCTTCGACTAGGGTCATCTCAAGATCTAAAGTATCTAGAAGTAAAGCCGCCATCGCTGCGTAATGGAAACAGTGTCCTTTGAATTTTGTGAAACTGATTAAGGCATAATCATCTAGTTTATTGTAGGTATCGATGGCGTAATCATGAGATAGATCTGTTTGATAGACCATCTCATTGAGAAGCCATTCATAGATCGCACGCATCTTTTCAGTTTGGGTCATATCATCGGTTATGATTTCTGCGATGACCGCATCCACAAAGGCATCGGCCTTATTGTTTAAAGGATTGTTAAGTGACCTCATCGTATAATAGGTACTCTCTCTAACCACATTCACATTTCGAGTTACCGACGAAGTATTACCTGCTTCATCAGTAGCACTTAAGGTCACTGGATAGACACCAATCTTTTTTAGATTCACTTGTTGATCATTGAACTCTAATGATTTGACGGCACTTTTTGCATCACTTACATTAACCATGTCCCAATAATCAACAGTTGTTGATCCTACTAAAATATAGAGTTGACGTTCTTCTACGATCACAGGAGCGGTCTTATCGAAGACCACTTCCACATTGACTGGATACTCACTTGTATTCCCCGAAGTATCAGAAACCACGACGATGATCTCATGATTACCTACGGTAATTAACTTTGGTTCTGACTTAAAGCTTATTGTCGTCTCAGATTCATCCGATGTAGAGACGATCAAGGTTTCAGGAGTCAATGTCCCATTGATCTCGATACTTACATCTTGGACAATCGCTGTAGGGGCGACTGTATCAACGATCTTAAGGGTTGAAGAATAGGTCTTGGTTCCTACTTTTACTTCGATCTCATAGGAGCCTAAATGATGGACATCGATCGAAGCAAGGTCTGTAACAAAAGTTGCTTGTGTATCTTTAGGTTCGTTGATTAAAAAATCATTAGGACTATAGTTTATTGCTTGACCTAACTCCGATTGTAGTCCTGCATTCGCACGTATTGTTGTTAAACTAATCACCGCTAAAAGAGTGGCCCCTAAGACCACAGTTAAAATAAGGCTATTTTTAATACTCTTTCTTAATTTTCTTGGGCTCATTTTATTCAGGTCTATAATTTAAACTGATGGCACTTACCTTATCCTCAACGATTAGGAAGGTGATGTTTACTTGTCCATCGGTATAGATCACATTTAAGATCTTAGTTGTATATTCTTCCCCATAGGCTTTTAGCACAGCTTCTTTCGTTGAACCAATCTTGATTCCTTTAGAAGTAGATAATGAGCTGTTTAATTCAATACTCAAGATATAATCATCTGTCCCATCAGAATAGGTATATAAGGTAAAATCATCATATTCATAGACCTTATCATTACCTTTATATGCACAGCTGGTCAATTCGGTAAAAGTGACCCAATCAGGAATAGACGGTGTTGTATATTTCATTCCTGGAGTGATGGTTTTAGATTCTACAGTCAATGAAGCATCTTCCTTAGTAAAACTTACTTGAGGTTTAGCGCTACATCCCATTAAAAAGCTAAGTATAAGAAATAGTGAAATAGTTTTTTTCATAGTGCTCCTAAAATCCTTGGTAGAGTACAAGGGTAGACCCTAAGATACATACTCCCAATACAATGATTATAAACTTTATTACTAAAATAAACAGACTGAATGATTTCTTTTTCATGCTTATCCTCACATTCCCAATAGAGCCAAGACATCAAAACTGAAGAATAAAAAGGATAAAGCAACATAAGATAAAGTCAAGGTGATCTCAATTGCTTTCACCAAAGGCTTTTGTCTATGAGCTCTAAAGGCTTTACGACCACCCAATCTTTTTATTCTATAATCGTTGATTACTTTACTCAAAGAGACTCCAAACCCTTGTAGGATCCCATAGATTAAGAAATTCAAAGTGGTCCCATGCCACAAACCCGCCACCAAGAAAGTAATGAAGAAAGCTATGACTTGGACTTTCTCAAGACTTAATTTCTCTGTTCTCGCAAAGATCACGACGATGGGATTGAAGACATAATTCGTTAACCATTGGGTCAAAGTCATATGCCAACGAGACCAGAAATCACTTAGATCTTGAGCCAAATAGGGTTTATTGAAGTTCTCATCGATCTTAAAGCCTGAAAGCTTTCCCATACCGATCATCACATCACAATATCCTGAGAAATTGAAATAGATAAACAAGGCATTGGTGATCGTAAGTCCTATAAAAGATAACACATCAAAATGAGTCAATAATTGTCGATAGATACTGATCGATATCGATGAGCATAAGGCCGATAAGACAAAGATCTTGATGTAACCATTAAATACACGATGAAGTACACTTAACACATCGATCTCTTTAGGATCTTGTGGATCTTTAAGATCTTCTACGAAGGCTTCATACTTTAAGATAGGACCTGCTAAGATCGTATAGAAAGAAAGCAGATAATTGAGATAATGAACCAAGTTGATGTTTTTTTGATCCATCGATGATCTGTTTAAGACGAAATCGATCTGTCTAAATAAGATGTAGGATAAGCCTAATAGCTTAAAAGTAAATAGATAAGGAATCCCCAATGAGGATATGATCCAATCATAACGATTCAAATAGATAAAGCCTAAAACAAGTGCCCCGATCAATAGATGAGCTTTCTTGAGCTTAGAACTTAGAAAATAAGGAATCAAGATCCATGCGAAAGTAATGATCGCACTAAGTACTGAACTCATAGAGATTAAAATAAGACTTAAATTGATGAGTAAAAAGATCCAGTTTCTATACTTGGATTTTATACTCAATAGGAAGGGAGCTAAGAATAGGACCCCTGTGAAAATGAGCGAATTCAAAGAGATCATGTGGTTTTAGATTCGATCAGTTTGATCAGGTCTCCGACTTGTTTCAGTTTGGTAACTTCGCTTACAGTAAAGCGTATCTTAAAGTGTTTTTCGATCTTGGTGACCAATTGGATATGGGTCAAAGAATCCCAATCTTCGATGTCTTTGGCGGAAGTGGTCTCGGTGATGACCAAGGTCTTCTCATCGAAGACATCTCTAAATATTTCTTGGACTTGTTCTAAGATGTTCATAGGGTCTCCTTTAAAGTGATATGACTTTCTAATGGTTGTGTAGACTTTAACTCTAATTCATAAGTATTCTCTTTGATGAGAGTAAATCCCATCTTAAGATAATGTTGAGAAACCATCTCATTTTTTAAACTAGGGATATATTCTCCTATCAAGCGATCACAACCCCATACTTTAGTTTGTTGAATCAAAAGGTCTAAGGTTAAGCTTTCTACCCCTCGATTAAGAACTCGACAACTCATGACCCAATTTTCGATGAAAGCATTTGAGCCTTGTTTCTTTAAAATTGTACAGGCGATAATCCCATAAGGAGAGAAACGATCGCTTAAGTCGACACTGATACAGGCACAATTATCATCCTTCATCATCTCGATCACATCCGCTTCAGAGACTCTTAGAGTTCTTAAATTGAATTGATTGGATTTATTGGTCAACTGAACGAAGCGTTCGATTTGAGCAGTTCCTATTCGTCCTGCGACAGCACTCATCTCAAGAGACTTTAGATAAGCTTCATAATCTACAAACTGTGTCTTTAAGTTTTCTCGTTCAAGATCTCCTTCTACAGCTTTGATTCTAAGTAGATCTTCTTTGGTGATCTGAGGCCAATCAAAGGCATGGGCGTGATATAAAGCACTGGAATAGAAAGAAGGATCTTCAGGGACATCGATGACTTCTACCTCAGGACAGAACTGTTTAACGATGAGACGCTCTGCAGGATTATCATCGAAGAAAACCAAGGCATCTGTTTTTACGTTGAGGCGTTCTGCGATGGTTCTTAGATTGGATGCCTTATCGTTCCAATTGGCGATAAAACAAGCAATGTCTTGGATCTTTAAGCGCATATTAGGATGAGTAAAACCTAGTTTAGCGTTACTTTCTTCATTTTTTGAACATACAGCTAAGATGACACCTTTTTCTTTTAGACTTAGGATTGATGATTGAAAGGATAAGTAGGCTTCTCCTACCGCATTATTGGGGTCCAATTGAATGCCTTCTACCCCATCATCCCCTATGACACCACCCCACAGGGTATTATCGAGATCCAACACAAGGACCTTACGATACGTGCCTCTTAGAGACATGATCTTACGAAGATAGATCCAAACTGTTTGAGGTAAATATTCATAGGCATAAGGCGCTTTATTGAGGAAGGTATTCGCTGGATCAAACCATTTTGATTTACCAATCTCACTAGATAAACCATTCTCATCGATCAGATGAACTTGTTTAGGTTTATCCATCAAGGCAAGATTCAGTTTCGTTAAGAAAACTGTTTTAGAATAAGGGACGTTGATTTCTAGTTGATCTAGGGCATTCTCTAAAGGTAAGACAAAATTGGCTTGTAGGATCACACAAGGGTTCTGTGTAAGCACAGTATCCCAAAGACTTCGATAATAGGCAGCGGTTTCCTCAACCAAATCATCAACATATTTTGATGAATCTAAAAGTGCTGGATAACGGGTGATATCACTTGTATTAGGTAAAAGAATCAAGATCTCTGGTTGAAAGCGATAGAGATCACTTTGTGGATTTAAGATCTCATAGCGTATACTGTCATATTCACCCTCATATAGTGAAACTTGAAAACCTTGGTTCATTAAGAAAACTTGAAGGATCTTCGTAAAGAACTGGGTATTACGTGATCCACATACCGCTACTTTAATTTTTGGGCCATTTTCTATAATTAAACCTTGTTTATCAATTCGTCTCGACCATTTCAATAGCTCTGTATATTCTTCGTTTTGAGGCTTGAGCTCAAGCAATTGTTTTAGTAGATCATTCATACCCTAGCTCCTTGAGTTCACTTTCGATAAGTGAGGTGTATTTTAATCGAGCTTTCCCATTGAGATGGGTTGAATCAGCGAAATCACTTAAGGTATAGGTCAAACGATGATCAAGATAAGCGATTCCATTCTCATTGAGAAAAGGAATCAAGCTTTCATCGACATAGGTATTGAATTGTTGAGCCGCAATGGAGCTTTGTAAATCAGGATGCATAAACATCAAATCTACCACCAGATTTTTGCCTTCATAGCTCATCAGTAAGGCTTCTAATAGTGCGGTATTGTTTTGAGTGAAATCTAAAAACTTCTCTGTATTTTCGAAAGAATGAGGACTTGTCTCAAATAAGGTATCCACAGAACCTGTATCTAAGATCGTTTTAAAAGTAGTGAAAGCTTTTTCTATGGCTTTGCTTTTTAAACCATAGAATTCAGCTATTGGGCTTAAGAGATTTCGATGTACACTTAGATCTTCTTCAACTGTATAGATGTCTTGATAACTTAAAGCACTTACTAAGACTTCTATACTTAAGGCTTTCTTAGTAAACATAAGTGGACTAAGATCGATCTTGACCACATCGTTTTCTTGAACTACAACTCCTAATGTATCTAGATAAGATTTCATCACAAACAAGGTCTGTATACTCATCGATCCTGTAGAGGCATTGATGTGTATTCGATCAAGGTGAGAATCCACGATCCCTGCCAAACTCATCGATGTGCCCATACTGATCAAACGATGATCACCTTTGATGTCTGTAAGTGAAAAGACCTTATCTAGTCCCATTGAAGATCCAACGACTGAAGGAACGACCCAATTGTCTTTCGAAGACAAGGATGCTTCTAAAGCTTTTTGTTCAATTTGATTTGTATAGAGAGTGCTTAATTCTGCACAAAAAAACAACAGGAAGGAACCTGAAATAAGGATGATAACTAAAGCACTGAAGTATTTTTTTAGCATGTTTCTTTCCTATACTTTTGGCTGCTTTTATTATAACACAGTCACTCTATTGCCTAGTGAAGGCAAACATCTCTTTATAAAAATGGAAGAAACGATGTTTCTTCCATAACTTTTATAGATGATAAAGCTTGGTGACTTTTTCTTTTAGATAATCAACATAGTATTGAGGATTAAACTTTTCTCCTGTGACTTTGATCATCAACTCAGATGGTTCATAGACACCCCCATGGGTATGGATCTTCTCTTTGAGCCACGCTTTGATAAGGGTAAACTGATTGTCTCTTAAGGCTTTTTCAACATCAATATCTTTTCTCATGGCTTTCATCCATTGAGCACTATAGGCTGATCCTAAGGCATAGGTAGGGAAATAACCAAACATCGCACCTGACCAATGGACATCTTGAAGGACCCCTTGAGCTGCGTTATGAGGACGTACTCCTAAGTATTCTTCGATCTTGTCGGCCCATACTTTATCTAGATTCTCTACGTCTAATGTCCCATTAAAGAGACCTTTTTCGATCTCATATCTAACCATGACATGAAGAGGATAAGTAAGCTCATCAGCTTCGATACGGATCAAGGAAGGTTGAACGAAGTTGATGCCTTCTACGAATTCTTTTAATGAAACTTTCTTTAAAGCAGGAACCATTTTAACGACATCTTCATAGAGAGGTTCCCAAAACGCAGTGCTTCTTCCCAACATATTTTCTAAGAAGCGTGATTGAGATTCATGCATCCCAAAGGTCATAGATTTACGAATATATCGTCCATCATAAGCTTCATTGACCTGTCCATTATAGGTCGCATGACCTACTTCATGGATAAGCGCAAAGATACTGGAGGTAAAGTTATCTTCGTGATATCTCACCGTAACTCGATTATCATGGGCTGAGAAATCTTGAGAGAAAGGATGAACTGAAAGACTGATTTGTCCACTGTCTTTAGAATAATCGAGAAACTTCGCAAGTCTTTCAACGACAGCGGCTTGTTGAGACAAAGGAATATGTTCACTTAACCATGAAGGACGAGTCAAATGTTTCTCTTTGATCTTATGGATCAAAGGAACGATGTCTTCTCTTAGTTTATTGAAGAAGGCATCATATTCTTTGGTCGACATATTGGTCTCAAAATCATCGAGAAGTTGTTCATACACAGGCCGTGGGTCTTTTCGATAAGAAACGACCAACTTAGTTTGTTCAATAAGTTTTTTTAATACAGGTTTAAACAAGGCATAATTAGAAGTCGCCTTAGCTTCTTCCCAGACATCATTGGCGTCCATGACCAAATTATTATAGGCCACATAAATGTCCTTTGGGATATAACGGGTCTTATTGATTTCTTTTCTCATTTGAGCGACTTCTCGATTGGTGACTTCGTCATAATCGAAAGTACTCATCAGATCTAATCTATCGATTACTGCAGGATCTGTGGTGATCGAAAAGAGTTCACCTGATAGATAAGAGGCCATCTTATTTCTATAAGGTCCTCCTTTTTTAGGGGCGATTGTATAGGCGTCCCAGTTGAGGGTCGTTAGGGCTAAGGTATAGGCTGCGACTCTTTCTTGATAAGCTTGATGTTCTAATAGAGCTTGTTCTTTATTCATAAGGTTCTCCTTGGTTCTATTTTATCACGAGCCATATCTTAAAGAAACACACAGGACTGACTTTATCCTGTGTGTTTTGTTTATTGTCCTATGAACTTTTCGTAAAGGACTTGGATGGTTTTATTGAAGTCTTGATTGCTTATCCCAACGATGATGCTGATCTCATCTGTACCTTGAGCGATCATACGGATGTTGATACTGTGTTGTCCCATGGCACTAAAGAGTCTTCCAGATACTCCAGGAGTTTCCTTCATTTGGCGTCCTACGACAGCGATAAGGGCTAAGTCTTCCTCGACGATGACTTTATCAGGTAAACATTGTTTTTTGATGTCTGAGATGATGTCATAGAGACGTTCTTTGATGTTTGAGGTGGCACAAACGATGGTGAAACTATCGATACCCATGGTCATGTGTTCTAAAGGACATTCAAAGCGTTCTAAGATCTCCAAGACATCTCGAATCATACTTGGTGCTTTTGCGATGTGTTCTTTATAAACGCTTAAGACTGTAAAGTCTTGTCTACCAGTCACTCCTGTGATGAAGTGTGCCTTATTGGAGGCCTCATCGATCTGAGATAGAATCATGGTTCCTGGATGATCAGGTTCATTGGTGTTTCGAATATTAAGTGGGATATTTTTTTCTTTGACCGGTTGTATGGATTCTTCGTGTAAGACAGAAGCTCCCATAAACGCCATCTCTCTAAGTTCAGCGAAGGTCAGTTTATGAATAGTCTTAGCACTAGGAACGATCCTAGGATCAGCCATCAAGATCCCTGAGACATCAGTCCAGTTTTCATAGACCTCCGCATCTAAGGCAGCCGCCACTAAAGATCCCGTAATATCAGATCCTCCTCGACTCATGACTTTAATTTTCCCGTTTGGTAAGACCCCATAAAAACCAGGGATGACTATTTTTGGATGCTGTGAAAAAACTTCTCTTATTTTAAGATAGGTCTTCTCTAAATCGACTTGACCATTATAGTCTATACATATGACATCTTTCGCATCGATGAAGTCATAGCCTAAGTAAGACGCCATAAGACAAGCACTTAGATATTCACCACGAGAGACCAATTCATCGATCTCCATGTTTTTTCTTAGACTGCTTCTTATTTTAGTAAGCTCTCCTTCTAAATCAAAAGATAAACCGAGCTCATGATGAACCCCTAAATGTTTTTGTCTTATCTCTTCAAAGATCTCATCGACACTGACCCCATAAGTTAAATGAGCATGGGTCAAATAGAGAAGATCAGTGATCTTATGATCTTGATTATTTTCCTTACCTAAGGCAGATACTACGATCACTCGTCGAGAAGGATCGCTTAAAACGATGTTTTTTACTTTATTGAATTGTTGGGCATTCGCTAAGGATGAACCCCCAAATTTACTTACTTTCATACAAGCTCCTTAAGTTCTAGCGAAGAATACTTCGTTTTTTTCTCTTAATCTTAAGACTTCTTCATGCATTTCTTTAACAGGAACCTCATATAAGGTTCGATAAAGCACCCCTGAGAAGACTCTACTTTGTCCAGTATATTTCTCAAGAAAAGGAGAATTGAGATCGATAGGAGTCCTTATAAGATAGTTTTGATGATCAAATTGGTTATCAGCTTGATCTTCATTCATCACAGAAGGTAAAGTCCATGAGGTCTTCTCAATCATAGAATTAAGGTCTCTTAAGACATTGCTTGCGGTAGGTAAGCCCCCTGCCCCTTGTCCACTGAGTTCAAAGCGTTGAAGATCTTTGTTTTCAAACCATGTGAGATTGTTGTTTTCTAGAGTATGAGCTTCTAGTGAATTTAGTTCTACCAGTGTAGGTTCTACACAGGCAAAAAATCCCATTAGTGTCTTTTCCCCATAAGCCATCAATCGACACTTGTATTTCTGTTGAGTAAAATATTTGATGTCTATATCTTTAAGATGTGCTATACCTTCAACATCGATAGATTCTAGATAGATCCAAGTATGCATCCCTATGGCTAAAGCCAATCTTAGTTTATACATCGTATCGATCCCATTAAGATCACTAGAAGGATCTGCTTCTGCGTATCCGCTTGATTGGGCTTGTTTTAAAGCGTCACTAAAACTAAGATGTTCACGTTCCATTTTATCGATGATGAAGTTGGTGGTTCCGTTAAGGATACCTCCTACTTTTCTAATGGGTATTGTATGAGAGATCATCGTAGGTAAGAAAGGAATGCCTCCTCCACATGCTGCACTAAACATCAAAGAAACATTTTGTGTTAATGCCACTTGATTGAGTTCTTCCCCATAGGCATTGATCAATGCTTTATTCGCAGTGACCACATGTTTTCCATTTAAAATAGCTTTCTTGATGTAGTCATAAGCAGGAATCAAACCACCCATCGCTTCTACGATCACATCGATCTGTGGATTTAAAAGAAGATCATCGACTTGATCTGTCATGATGGATTCATCTGCTTTTCCTGATCGTCTAAAAATCCCATGAAGGGTCATGTTTTCTTGTTCTATTAGTAGTGTAGCCACAGCTTTACCTACAGTGCCATAGCCTAATAATCCAATGTTTAGTTTTTTCATGTCTTTATTTCGAATACACTTGTATTTCTATGAGAAACATTTTATCATAGAGTGAGAAACAACTCAACATACAACCATGAAATATACCTCAACTCGAAACTCAAAACACAGTGTTAATAGTCATCAAGCCATTTTAGAAGGATTGGCGAAAGATGGGGGTCTTTATCTACCTGAAACGCTACCTACTTTTGATTTGGATCACCTAAAAGATTATTCTTTTAAACAATTAATGACAGAGATCTTAAATGCCTACTTTGATGACTATGGGAAAGAAACCATTGAACACTTGGTAGATCTTGCCTTTGATTCTAAGTTTGATAATGAAGAAATAACCCCTTCTACTCAATGTGGTAAACTGACCATATTAGAGCTCTATCATGGACCTACCGCTGCTTTTAAAGATGTTGCCTTATCGATCTTGCCTCATCTTATGGTGAAAGCCAAAGAGGTGCTTAAACTAGAAGAAACGACTCATATCTTAACAGCCACTTCAGGCGATACAGGATCTGCAGCTTTAGCGGGTTTTGAGAACGTCAAAGGATTTACGATGACCGTCTTTTATCCTTCCATAGGCATCAGTGATATCCAAAAAAGACAGATGACTTCATCACAGGGAAATAATACTTTCGTGTATGGGATCGACGGGAACTTCGATGACGCCCAAAGGGCAGTCAAAAACATATTTACCCATACTTCTGATTTCAAGATTGCCTTGTCTTCTGCCAACTCCATCAACATAGGTCGTTTGATTCCTCAATTGACTTATTACTTCAAAGCTTACTTTGATTTGGTTAGAGATGATAAAATTAAATTAGGCGATGAAGTATCTTTCAGTGTTCCTTCTGGTAATTTCGGAAATATCTTAGCGGGATATATGGCTAAACTAAGTGGCTTACCTATCAAGCATTTGATTTGTGCATCCAATGAGAATCAAGTCTTAACGGACTTTATACAAAGCGGGTTATACAATAGATTACGACCTTTCTATCAGACAAGTTCTCCTTCTATGGATATCCTAGTCTCAAGTAATCTAGAAAGACTATTGGCTTTATTGAGCCACAGAGATGATGCCTTAGTTTCTTCGTTGATGGATCAATTAAACAGCCAAGGATCTTATCAAGTACCTATACAGTTAAGACAAGAAATCCATAAAGTATTCATCGCCGATATGATTCCTTCAAATCAAGTCGATCAGACCATCAATGAATTCTATAAAGACTTCGATTACTTAGTAGATCCTCATACAGCGATCGGGGTCAAAGCAGCTTTGAATCATTTAGGTCAAGAACCCATGATCGTATGTGCGACAGCTTCTCCCTTTAAGTTTCCTTCTACTGTGCTTAAAGCACTTGGTTTATCCATCAGTAATGATGATTTTGATAATCTAGAAAGACTCATGAGTTTTAGTCAACAGGCTTGTCCAAAAAACTTAGGTCATCTAAGACATGAACCCATCCGTCATCCATTGACGGTTGATAAAGAAGCGCTCTATGCGCTGGTGAAAGAAAAGGAGTCCCATGATCACCATTAGAGTACCCGCAACATCCGCTAATCTTGGGCCTGGTTTTGATACCCTAGGCATCGCATTACAGCTCTATGCGACCTTTAACGTATCAGAAAACAAAGAATTTAGTATCCAAGGTTGTCCAGTGGCTTACGCCAACGAAAATAATCTATTTCATAAGGCCTATCTTCATCGCGTTCATGAGCTTAAGCTTAAACCTAAGACCTTAAGCATCTCCATCCAATCCGATGTCCCAGTAGCTCGAGGATTAGGTAGTAGTGCCATATTCATCATCGCTGGGATGATCTGTGCTCATCTGCTTCATGAGATCCCTTTTGAGACGAGCGATATTGCCTTGGCTGCGAGCTTGTATGAAGGTCATCCTGATAATGTATGTCCTGCTTTATATGGAGGACTCTGTGCTTCATTGATCGATGAAAAAAAAATCATCACTGAACATTATCCTGTTCATCAAGATCTTCATTTCTATTTTATCGTTCCTGATTTTGAATTATTGACCTCATTGACTCGATTAGCCCTTCCTGAGAAGATCATTATGAAAGATGTAGTCCATAATCTATCTCGTCTACCTTTACTTCTTAGAGCCATAGAAAAAGGTAATCAAGCTCAGATCGATGTCTGTATCCAAGATACACTTCATCATCCTTATCGTTATCCTTTGATCTATCAATCTGAATCTGTATTGGCGATCTTAGAATCCTTTAATATAAAAGGAACCTATATCTCAGGTGCTGGACCTACCATAGGCTTTCTTCATCAAGGCCCCATCGATATCCTACCCATCCAAGAAAAACTTAAACACTTACGTCATGAATTCAAGCTTATAGAACTTCAGTTAGATACGAGTGGCACCCGCTACTCAACACTGTAATATGAGTCGTAATCTCTTACTGGTCGATAAAAAGATCCTCCCTGATTTCTTTGAGAAAGTCATCTTAGCGAGACAATTGATCAACAGTGGTGAAGTAAAAGAAGTCAGTGAAGCGTGTAAACGCGTGAATATTTCTCGATCTACGTACTATAAATACAAAGACTATGTGTTTATGCCTGAAGAAGTAGGACCTTCTAGAAAAGCCGTTATGAGTCTTCTTCTAAACCATACCCATGGGGTCTTATCAGAAGTCTTACGTTGTATCAGTGATCATGAGGCAAACGTCATAACGATTACTCAAACTGTTCCTATTAGAGAAAAAGCCAGTGTGATCTTAACTTTAGATATCTTGAGTTTAAATCTAAGTATGGCTGATCTGATGAGTACACTTAGAGATTGTGTTGGGGTAGAAAAGGTCAACCTCATCGATATCGAATAAAAAAGCCTATTTCAGTGAATAGGCTTTCTTCTTAAAAGGAAAGGTCATAAAGACAATTGAGATGATGATGATGGCCGCTGCGATCAAGGCATTGATCGATAAGCTTTCTTTCGCAAGCAACCATCCTAAGAAAACAGCCACTACAGGATTGACGAAGGCATAGGTCGATACCCACGTAGGATTCACATTTCTAAGTAACCAAATGTAGGCACTATACCCTAATATAGATCCAAAGAAGATAAGATAACATAAAGAGATCCACGCATTAGACGTTACCTTCATCACATCAAAACCTACCCATTCTTGACGTATAAACGAGGCAATAAACAAAGCAAAGCCTCCACTTAACATTTGAAAAGAAAGATTCATATAAGGCGATTTAGGGATAGATGCATATCGAGACACCAAGGATCCTGCAGCCCATGAGATGGCTGCCATCAAAATCAAGAAGATCCCTAAAGGATCAAAATGAGTGATCCCATCTTTCTGAGACTGAAATACTAGAAAAGCAATCCCAATCAATCCTAAAGTAACACCCAATAAATGATAGATCGTAGGCCGTTTCTTATCCCCAAAGCTCCAATTCAATATGATGATCCAAAGAGGTACCGCTCCTATCAATAAAGATACAATACTGCTTGGGACAGTTTGTTCAGTTAAGGTAACAAGTCCATTTCCAATTAAAAGCATCATTAATCCAATCAACGCAGAAAACATCATCTCTTTAGCTTTTGGGAAAGCATCTTTACGAAAAAGAGCCACACTTAACATAAAGAGTCCCGCTGTAAAATGGCGAGTTCCTGCCAATAGCATAGGTGGAAAAGACTCTAGTCCCAACTTAATGGCGACATAAGTTCCTCCCCAAAATAGATAGACAGCTAAGAAAGCAAGTATGACCCTTAGTGTGAGTTTCTGCATAGAATCTCCTTATTTATAATGGATTGATTATAACATACTTGAGACCTCGTCTTTCATTGACAAGGACCAAGCTAAAGTGATAGTCTATTGACATCATCTCACACATTGAAAGAAGAACCCTTATGATCAAGATCGCCATTGTCGGCGCAACTGGAATGGTTGGCCAAAGCTTTATTAAAGTATTAGAAGAATATGACCTAGATCTTTCAGAGATCATCTTTTTAGCTTCTGAAAGATCCGCAGGAAAAAGCGTGACCTTTAAAGGTAAGACCTATCTCGTTGAAGCACTAAGTGAGACGAGCTTTGATCGTCCTTTGGATTATGCCTTGTTTTCCGCAGGTGGTGATGTGAGTAAGCATTATGCGCCCATCGCAGCCTCTAAAGGGGTCGTAGTCATCGATAATTCAAGTGCGTGGAGAATGTACCCTAAGGTTCCTTTAGTGGTCCCTGAGATCAATCCTGAGGATGCCTTCATTCATCAAGGCATCATCGCCAATCCTAATTGTTCAACCATCCAATCTGTCTTACCTTTGTTTGCCTTAAAAGATCTATCGATCAAACGTGTCGTCTATTCAACCTATCAAGCTGTTTCTGGTTCTGGTTATAAAGGTATCAATGATTTAAATCGTAATCTAAAAGGAGAAGCTTCAATCTTCTATCCTAAACAGATCCTACATAATGTGATTCCTCAAATCGATGTCTTCTTACCTAATGGTTCAACCAAGGAAGAAGAAAAGATGGTCAATGAGACCCGTAAGATCCTTCATGAGCCTAACTTAAAAGTAAGTGCGACCTGTGTAAGGGTCCCTGTCTTTAATGGTCATAGTGTATCCATCAACGTAGAATTCAATCGTGACTTTACGATGGATGAAGTTTTGACCAAGCTTAAAGCTCAAAAAGGTCTTCGTATTTTCGAAAATGACTTCCCTACTGCGTTAGAAGTCTCAGGTCAAGATCTTACTTATGTGAGTAGAATCAGAAGAGACGATAGTGTACCTTATGGATTGAATCTATGGTGTGTCGCCGATAATATTCGAAAAGGCGCAGCGTCTAACGCGATCCAAATCATGCAGGTCCTGATGGGAGAATTTCATGGACAATAAAGAACTAAGTATATATCTAAAAGAAACTAGACGTCATCTTCATCAAATCCCTGAGATCGGATTTGATTGTTTTATCACTTCTGCTTATCTTCAAAAAGAACTAAGATCTTTTGGATATGAACCCATCATTATGGCTAAGACTGGGGTCATAGCGGTAAAGCCAGGTAAAAATAAAGATGCGATCGCTTTTAGATCGGATATGGATGCGCTGAATGTCTTAGAACAGACCCAAGTAGATTTTGAATCTCAAATAAAAGGACAAATGCATGCCTGTGGTCATGATGGACATATGGCGATCTTATTGGCTTTTGCGAAAAGTGTGGCTCATCTTGAACCTTTCAATCATAGTTTAGTTTTTGTATTCCAACCTGCTGAAGAAGGTCCAGGAGGAGCACGAGTGATGGTTGAAGAAGGTCTCATCGAACGCTTCAATATCACTAAGATCTTTGGACTTCATGTGTTTCCTGGCTTAAATGAAGGCATTATAGGACTTGCGAAAGGACCTATGATGGCTCAATCGATGGAGATAGAGATCCATATCCAAGGAAAAAGCGCTCATGCGGCTGAACCTCATGAAGGAACAGATGCCTTGGTATGTGCAGCCCAATTGATCTTAGCTGCACAAAGCATCGTAAGTCGTAATGTCGATCCTTTAGAAACAGCAGTTATTACCTTTGGGACGATTAAAGGTGGAGAAGCCCCAAACATCATTCCCCAAGAAGTTGTCCTTACTGGAACCGCAAGAGCTTTCAATCCACAAGTGATGAGCCTAATCCACAAACGATTAGAAGCCATCTTTAATGGTTTATCGATATCGACTGGATGTCAAATCAAAGCCAGCTTGATCGATACTTATCCTCCAGTACTCAATGATGAAGCTCTCTATGATCGCTTATCTGAGAACCTCACCTGTAAGACTCAGGTCGTTAAACCTAAGATGTTTGCGGAAGACTTTAGTTATTATCAACAAAAAGTACCTGGTCTATTCGCTTTTGTGGGTACACGTAATGAACTGAAAAACTATATTTATCCTGTTCATAGTTGTTTCTTCAATTTCGATGAGGAAGCCTTGGTGAGTGGTGTAGAGTACTATACACAAGTCCTACATATCTTTGATTAAATAAAAAGGAATACCGAT
Source organism: uncultured bacterium (assembly GCA_903919545.1). Taxonomy (GTDB): domain Bacteria; phylum Bacillota_I; class Bacilli_A; order Erysipelotrichales; family Erysipelotrichaceae; genus UBA2212. Next base: position 19,085 of record CAIXIN010000171.1, read on the forward strand.
CCGGTATTCCTTTTCACTGCCATTCTCTTCCATTAACGTCTTTGCACAACACTTCACTGCCCTAAGACAATCAAAGGCTCTGCACTCACGACAATGCTAGGCAATACTTATAAACATTTCACTACACATCACATCATACCCAACAATGCTAAGCTATCATATCATCGTTGTTGAACCTCTTCACCACATAACTAACCTTAGGTCATCAACGATGGATATGCCTATGTGCTTTTGTAAACAAAACTGGGAATGAAAAAGAATTTCATTGTTTAAGTCTAGAGGAAGCAAATTAATGCGAGATCCACTGAGTCCCATATAAACTTTGAAAGTCTTTGATACATCTATCTTAGCTTGTCTACACCCTCATTATAGCACCAATCTTAAAATACAACCGCTTTGTGTAAATTTCACATAAGAGATAAAGGATACCGATTTCTCGGTATCCTTTAGTTGTCTTATAGTTTAATCTGATCTTCAATCGCATCCTTCATATCTTCAGGAACAGCGATCGTTTTAATTGGTTTCTTAAACAAGTTGAAGGTGATCTTCTGTCCTTGTTCTCTCTTAACCAATTGTTTATACACTACTAGATCTACTTTAACCAAGCCTTCAATGTTCTTGTCATTGATATCGATGAATAGATCATCTTTACCATTGGCGAAGATATGGCGTCTAATTACGGTTTCTTTTCCGTTCTTATCAACCAATGCATATTTGAGGTTAGGTCTTAAGAAGAAGATGAGGATAAATAATAAACCTAATAGATATAACCACCAATAGGTTAATGGGCCTAATGGTGTATCTGGATCATCGATGATGACTTCTTCATTGACTGTGATCGTATAGGTCGCGATATTTGAATCGAGACCACCATCATTGGCTTTGAAGGTAAACTTGTCTTCACCTGAGAAATCAGAATTTGGGGTATAGGTAAAGGTTCCGTTTGCGTTAAGAACCAAGGTTCCATGAGCAACACTAGAAATCAAACCTAAGGTCCAGTTGGCACTATCGACATCACTGATCAAATCATGGATGTTTCCAGTAAGCACAGTGTTGAAGTCTGTTTCATCTTCACCATTGACCGCTACAGGAGCATCATTGATCGGATTGATCGTAATGGTAGCTGTTCTAACAGCAGAAGTAGCCTTACCATCATAGCTTCTAAATTGGAAGCTGTCTGCGATCGTTTCTGTTCCATTATGTGTATAGGTATAGGTTCCGTTGGCATTGAATGTCAAGGTTCCATTTACAACATCTGAAACAAGAACGAAACTGATAGGATCGCCATCGATATCAAATCCACCAACAGCGTCAGTCAAAGTCGCACCTTCATTGAGTGTAATCGCTTCTGGTAAAGTTCCAGGAGGAGTATTCAATGGAGGAAGAACTGTAACAGTAATCGAAACAGTAGAGAGATTAGAATCAACGGATCCATCATTTACTTTATAGGTAAATGAATCATCCAAAGCATTGTCTCCATTGTGTTGATAATCGTAGGTTCCATCTTGGTTAAGAATTAAGCTTCCATATAATGGAGCATCTACGATGATCCAAGTCAATACATCATTTTCAGGATCTGTAGCAACCAAACTACCTTGATGCAAGGAACCCAAGACAAGGGTAAAGTCATCTGGATTAGAACTTGGTGCATCATTGATTGGGTTGACTGTAATATCAACTCTAGCTACATTAGAATCTAGTTGACCATCGTTGGCTTTAAAGGTAAAGAAATCTGTATGATTTTCACTTCCATTATGGGTATAAGTAAACGACCCATCAAGGTTGAAAACCAAGTTGCCATATTGTGGCCAAACAACAACACTATAATTTAGGAATGAGATAAAGAGACTTGGGGTAAATAGTGTAGGTACAGCATGTGGATCTACATCATGAGCCCAAACGTGACCTGGATACATTCCGCCTTCATCGACTGAGAAGGAGCCATCATCAGCTACAGGAGCATCATTGACTGGTGTTACTGTAATATTGACGGTCGCTTCAGCAGAATCAAGATCGCCATCGTTGACTTTGAATGTGAAACTATCTAGTCCAAAGTAATTGAGGTTTGGTTCATAATGAAGGTTTGCGCCTGTTCCGGTGAGTGTACCATGGGTAGGGCCTACTAATACAATGAAACTTAATGGATCATCTTCAACATCAGATCCAGTTAAGGTAAGATCTAATCCTGTATCTTCTGCGGTTGATAAGGATTGTCCATCAGCGACAGGAGCGTCGTTGACACTTGTTACGGTTATGTCGATGGTAGCGATATTAGAATCTACTGTACCATCATCTACTTTAAAGGTGAAACTGTCTGGGCCATAGTAATTAGGATTAGGCACATAAGTTAGATCCGGACCAGTTCCCACTAGAATTCCGTGTTCAGGCAAGGTCAATACATGATAAGTCAATGGATCACCATCAGGATCAAGACCCGCTAAAGTAAGGTCTAAATCAACTTCTTCTGGTGTGTTCAAAGTTTGACCAAATGCAGTAGGTGCATCATTGATTGTGCCTACATTGATCGTAATGATTGCGGTATTAGAATCTAAGTTTCCATCATTGACTTTAAAGGTAAAGGTCACTTGACCATAGAAATCTAAAGCCGGTTGGAAATGTAAATTTGAGCCAGTTCCAGTTAATACACCACTGGCTGGATCAGACAACTTAATATAAGATAAAGGATCGGATTCAGGATCAGTTCCTGTTAATAAGATGTCTAAACCTGTATCTTCATCAGTAGATAGTGTTTGATCAAATGCAGTAGGTCCATCATTGACTGCTGTAACATTAATGGTTACTGTTGCAATGTTTGAATCACTGAGTCCATCATTCACTTTAAAGGTAAAGCTTACTTGACCAAAGAAGTTATGTGCTGGTTCAAAATGAAGATTAGCACCACTTCCAGTCAATACACCACTTGCAGGATCTGTCAATTTGATGAATGAAAGTAGACTTAATTCTAGATCAGATCCAGTTAAGGTAATGTCTAAGCCTGTGTCTTCTGGTGTCGTAACAGTTTGAGGATCAGCGATAGGGGCATCATTGATGCTTCCTATTGTAATCGTGACTGTGGCTACATTAGAATCAACATGGCCATCATTGACACTAAATGTAAAGGTATCTGTTCCAAAATAGTTATCAGCAGGTACATAATGTACTGCAGGTGCTGTTCCTGACAATGTGCCATGTGTTGGCTGTGTCAAAACAGTATAGACCAAAGGATCTCCATTGGCATCAGAACCTGTTAAGGTGATGTCTTTTGGGCTGTCTTCTGGGGTAGAAACAGCTTGATCATCCGCTATTGGAGCAACATTAGGTGCAACGCTTGAATAACTGGCTTGGATCCCAACGAACTTGAGATCACCATCTTTATCGCCACCATTCCAATAAGTCACATGATAAATAACGAATCCAGTAAAATACATCCCAGGGATAACTTCTGGAACGATAGGATTGTGTGCTGGATCAGCACATGGATGATGAGCATTATAGTAATCTACGATGACTTGAGCATCCGCTCCTACAGTTAAATCCCAACCTTCAGTATTAACTAAGGTAACGACTTCTTCTAAATAGTGACATTCATAGATCCCAACACCGCCACCTTCGTTGTTGCTTCCGTTGGTATCGATGTGAAGATCAAAAACGTCTCCAGTGTAAGGGACAAGGGCTATGACTTGAGAATACCCTCTTCCCGCAGTGAGCACCAGTACTACCGTCCATAGTACCAGCTTCTTCAAAAAATGTTTCATATGCTTTCCTCCTTTTACAAAGAAAAATGACCTTCCAAAAGCACGAGTGCAATTGGCCGGTCATGGTTACTTAAAACTTTAGACGCCTAATTTTGTGCCCCACGCTTTCGCGATGGTTTACCTTTTTACTTCGTATTAACGAATCGAATGCAGTTCTAGAGTAGATTCACATGGATTCATAACTCTAAATTCTGCTTCCTTACTAATACAGAGTAAGTCTTTCAAATAAATGACGATAAATTATTACGATTATTGAAAAGATTTTAAAAATCAATATTTTTGATGAAGAAAATCATTATATCTCTTTTATTGATTTTAGATGAAATTAATAAGAAGGAGATAAGTAAATAAACCTAAACTTATACTCATTAAGGTATTGTGTTTCCAGGCATGAATAAGAGTGATCATCAATAAACTTATCAGTTCATATAAACCATAAGGAGATTCTGTTATTCTCACATCCTTTAATGCATAGACTACCAACATGCCTAAACTCGCAAAAGGTAATCGATCAGCTAAGAAACTTACGAACTTAGGAATTGGTTTATGATCAGGAAATAGAAAGAAAGGTAAAAAACGAGTCAAGATCGTTGCGGCTGCCATAGCCAAGACCGTAATAATGAGTTGTAGATCAGTCATGACTTTGTCCTTTAACTCTTTCTAAAGCAAATAAACCAAGAATAATAAAAACCATAGATCCTAATAAGAATTGAGATTTCCCAAAAATCATCAAAGCAATCAAGGTAGAAATTACTCCTAAGAGTAAGTAACTTCGATTGTCTTTAGTTTTCCATTGATTAAGAAACATCACAAAGAAAAGTGCGGTAAGTACGAAGTCAAAACCTTTGATCGAATCTGGGATGAATACGGATAAAAGATGACCCGATAAACAAGACAACTGCCAATACAAGTAACATAAACCTGTGGTCATCAAATAGAATGTAGAAGGATTAACATCCTTTGGTACTTCATTGGCCACATTGATCGAGAAAGCCTCATCAGCCATCCCAAAGATCATAAACGCTTTTCCTTTTAGACCTTTAAAACGATCCAACATAGAGATCCCATAAAAGAGATGTCTTATATTGACCAGTAGAGCCAATAAGAAAGCTAGGAGTGGATTAAAAGTCGACGCTAATAAAGTAACTGCCGCATATTGAAGAGCTCCCGCAAATACAACGGCACTCATTAAAAAGGTCCACACAATAGAAAAGCCTTTATCGCTCATAAGTATCCCATAAGCCATCCCCAACATCATGTATCCTGCTAATACAGGTAGGGTTAAAGGAAATACGATTTTAAAGGTCTCTCTAAGATTTTTCATTGTCTAATCATACTCAATAATAAAGATAATATCAATATAAAGAAGGGTTACCCCTTCTTACTCATCATCATCGCTCATATTTGCTTTAACAAATGCTTTAACATCTTGTATGCCTTCTTTCCCATAACTGGTGATGTCTTCGACAGAACATCCTTCACTAAGTACAGTACTCAGTAACATAGGAAAGTTCATTCCTGATACCACATGGACCTTATCGTTGGAAATAAACTTCGTCACTGCCGCATTTCCAGGAGATCCTCCTAGTAAATCGGTAAAGACGATGATCTCTTCAAATGCTTTCATTTCTTTTAATTTTGATTCTAGTTTCTTCGTAAAGCTTTCAGGTCCATCATCGTGAGCCAAACCAACCGCAAACAAATCATTTCGTTCACCAGTGATCATCTTCAACGATTCTTTCAGTGCTTCAGCGAATCCGCCATGACTAATCAATAGATATCCTCTCATATTAGCTCCCTTGTGTTAAGTTATAAATCATCGTGTAGAGATTTAACTTTGTATCATCGGTATACGTATCAGAAAACAATTCATAGGATAGATTCATCGGTTCAAGACCTGCCACATAAGGTGCGTAACCTTGAGCGTAACAGATAAGTGAACTACTAGATTTAGGAGTTGCCTTAAGGTAGTAACTAAAGAGCTCGTTTGGGGCATAGATCTGACAATAATCCCCATAGCTAACTTTAGTTAGTTCTAAGGTCTTAGGTAAACTATTGAATCTAGGACGAATATTCTCAAGGACTTTACGACCGATCTCGATGGTTTCTTTTTCACGATCGCTAGGATTTGGATTTTGAGGTAATGACTCTACTTCTAATAGACGATGTTTTAAAGTTAAGATGTGTTTAGTGACCTTGAACTCAAAAGGCACAAGTTCAAGTTTATTCTTAAACAATTCTTCTACCTTATCTTTCAATATTGAACCTAAACGAATGACCTCTTCATAGCTTTGATCTTTTCGTGTAAAGCGTGTTGAGATATCCCCATCAGCACCTTGCATAAAGACAAAGAACTCTTCAGGATGATCTTTTTGAAGAGCCTTCATCGCATAGCCAGGATACTCAGAAGAGAAGAAAGGCGTCAACCCATTCATGATGGTTGGATGACAATTGTGTATCACGAAAGTCACACAACGTTTTGAACCTTCATATAAACTCATGAGGTCTAGGAATACAGATGCTTCATGAGATGAGATGCGACTGCTTCCAACCCCATTAAAAGGAATGGATTGAAATGAATAGTGAAGATTCTTGATGACTTTCATCGAGATCTTTTCTAAAGAAGATAGTGTCGTTGATTTCAGTTGATTGAAGTAAGTCTCATCATGGGGATCTCCCGCAAAATGAGTATGTGTACATGAAGTTATGACTTCAGTTGGGGTTGAATAGAGTTTTTGAATCGCTTGACGCATTTCTTGGCTTTGTTCAACTGAGATTCCTATGTTGTCATAGACACAGTATACAAGTCGTAAATCTTCTTTTTCTATAACGACGATTCTGAGAAATAGGTCATCTTGGACTTGAGAAACAGGATAGACCTGTTGGATAAAGCCGCATTGTTTGACTGGTTTTAAAGGATTGATGGAAACAAGAGTAGTCCCTAGCTTAATCATATTGAATCCTAAAGACGATTCAATCGATCGGCATATTTTGTAGAAAGCTTTTCGTTGAACTCATTGCCACCATCGACATTGGCACTCATGAATACAGGTGGGATAACTTTCTTACTGACCATGATTTGAATGGCTTCTAAGACAGCAGCATTCAACATCGCTGCAGCAGAGATCGAAGAGGTTCCACATACTTTGACAGGTAAACCTTCAACTTCGACACTGGCATCCCCAAAGGCTACACGATTGTCTAATACGACATCCGCAAATTCCCAAAGGTTTTTTCCACCAGAATGACGGCAACTGAGTTTCTTACTGACTTCTAGTGATGTCACTACGATCAACTTAGCGCCTACTGATTTAACTTTCATTGCGATTTCAATAGGTAAAGGATTACGTCCAGAATTAGAAATCAAGACGACGATGTCTTCTTTTCTAAAATCAGCTTTCTTAATGAATAAGGTTCCCACACCTTCAATGGCTTCATAATTGCCCATGGCGGGTTCTTTGATTGCTTTAGCGGGAATCAAACCGCCGGCTCTTCCACAAATTTCAATGGCAGCAGCATAAGAATGTCCACTCCCGAAAGCTTGTAAGATACCTCCGCTCATGATCGAATCTGCGATCAAATGAGCTGCTTTGGTGATGTTGGCACCTTGTGTTTCTTCAACTTCTTTTAATAAAGCTTCAATCACTTTAAAATAATCGTTTCTCATGTGTTTCTCCTTTAAATAAAATAACTCCTCCCACTTGCGCAGGAGGAGTTATTACATCCTTTAATTAGATGATTAAGAGTTTGAACCAACCCAAGATGAGGGCGATTGCAATAACGATACCAAGAAGCTTATTGGAATTCATGCCTTTGCGGCCTAACAACCAATAGCAGAGTCCAACCAACAGGACAGCACCGAAGTTCGGCAAAATCTTGTTAGCTAATACTTGAAGATCAAATGTGTTTCCGAATGCTGTGATGGCACCGAATTTAACACCGACCATTGTTGAAATCATAGCACCGACAACCATTACCCCTAGGGCAGCAGCTGCTTCGGTCAAAGCTCTCAGTTTGTGAGCCATGGTTGTAACCAAGGTAACGCCCTGTTTGTAGCCTAGATCGAACATTAATGGGCGCAAGAGGAACAATACAGAAAGGTTCCAAATGGTCCAAATTGCGATACCAACATAAGATTTACTATTAACAGCCAAATCAACGGCGATAGATCCGAATACGGTTCCACCGATAACTCCGAAGATTGTGTCACCGATACCAGCGAATGGACCCATCAATGAAGATTTGATCGCAGCGACTGTATCGATAGCATTGGCTCCGCCAGCTTCTTCAATAGCAATGTCCATACCGACGATGATATCGCCCATGGCAGGTTGTGTATTAAAGAATTGTGAATGAACTCTTAATGCGTAATCTTTAGCTTTGGCATCTTTTCCATACAATTTTTCAATGACAGGAAGCATGGTGGACAAGTAGCCCAATCCTTGCATTCTTTCATAATTCCAACCAATTTGTGACTGCCAGATCCAACGGAAGTTGAGAGCACGCAGTTCCTTTTTTGTAAACTTACTCATCGATGTCGCCTCCTTGAGCAGATTCAGTCAATTTTTTGAAGATCAAAATAGCTGCAGCTCCACCAATAAGAGAAACGCCTAATACTGGAACGGCCATGTAACTAACAAGGACGAAACCCAAGATTAAATAGGCAGCATTCTTTACAGTTGGCAAATAACGTAATAAGATTGTGAACCCTACTGCAGGTAAGATTTTTCCAGCGACTCTGAATCCTGCGAGCAACTGAGCCGGTACGGCTTTGTTGATCTGGGTAACTAATTCTGGACCGAATGCTAAGGCGAAGAAAACAGGTAATGCTCTGGATAATGACCAAGGAATGGTACCTAACCAGTTCATCAATTCGATTTTCTTGACATCCCCTGTGATGACGAATTTGTCAGCAGCATGTTGGAATGCAGTGTTAGCGAAACGAGCAGCAACGTCAAACATAATGGTTAATGTTGCAATAGGAATACCATACATTGTGATGAAGGACTCAACATTGTCAAGGCCTCCAGCAATCGCTGTAACGAACATTGCAGCGGTTGTGTAGTTCGGAATAGAAGCGCCCCCGTACGTACCGATACCCAAAGCATATGATTGCAATGTGCCACCGACGACGAGACCTAGTTCAGGATTCCCTACGATTAAGCCAGTAAAGATACCGGTTTGGATGATGCCGTTCATCCCGATATTGAATGATAAAGCATCCAACATAGCGAGACCTGCCCAGACTGTGAGCACGACAACTTGCCATAATTCTAGTGTCATAAGATTTAAACTCCCCTTTCTATGGTTGTTTATCGATAAGTAGATTTAGAAATTTGTTCGTAAATGTCGCTGTTATTTACGAATCAATTTCATGAAATCTACTTTATCTTCGTTAGGAACCATCTGGGCTGTAAAGGTTACGCCCAATTTGGCCAATTCTTCAAAATTCTCTACATCTAAGTCAGTCACATTGACCGAGCGTTTGACCTGTTTGGTCCCTACGCTTGAGGACATGTTTCCAACGTTGACATCTTTTAAAGGTAAACCTAATTTCCAGAGTTTTAAGACGGTTTCTGGTCCTTTGACGACGATGAAGATACGATCGCCTTCATATTTGTTTTCGCTGAAATTCAAAGCTGCTTTTTCACAATTCAAAATAGACAACTTGATTCCACCAGGACAGGCCATTTTAAGCGCCATCTTTTGGATCTCATCGGTAGAAGCGATATCATCGATAACCATGATACGGCTTGCTCTTAAGACATTGGTCCACATTGCTGCGACTTGTCCGTGGATTAATCTTTCATCGATACGTACATTTACGACTTCTTGCATGAGCTTACCCTACTTTCTTTCTGTGATTTCTTGGATCAGGATATCGACTAAGAATAATTGTGAGATCCTAATGTTCATAAGATTCTTTGCGTAATCACTACTGTACAAGACGATGTCTGAGTATTCATGTAAGGTATTCTTATGATGGCCTGTTAAGGCAATAATAGGAATTCCTTTACTACGCGCTTGTGTCGCTGCTTCCAGTGTATCTTCTGTTTCACCAGACTGGGAAATCAAGACGACGACTCCTTTTGAACTAAGCTGAGCTACTGAGACAAGACAAGCATGTATTCCTTTAGAGAATTGGACGAAGAGTCCTGTTTTATTGAGTTGATTGTTGAGATACTCTGCGAAGATACTAGAATTCGCTGCGCCATACACTACGATACGATCTGCATTGAGAATCAAATCTACAGCTTGTTTGATGCTTTCAGGTTTATTCAAGACATTGGTCTCATGAATCGCATCTTCATAGCGTGAGATGAGGATCTTCATCGAATCAGAGGTAACAAGATCTCTTTCTCTGGTTCTAAGATCATCAGCGTAGACTTTATTTAAGTCCACTAAGAACGTTCTAAAACTTTCGTATCCTAATTTTTGGGTAAAGCGGATTACGGTAGACTGTGAGATACCCAACTGTTCAGCCAAAGCATTAGATGTTAGAATCCGCGGGTCTACATCCAGTTCAAGTAAATAGGAAGCAATGTTCTTCTCTTGTTTAGAGAACTGGGACATTTTAGATTTTAATAATGCCTTAATCATGGTTCAGTCCCCGCATCAATAATCCTATTATAAACAGAATGATTAAATTATGCAATATCGAACTTCGTTTTTGACTAAATTATTTATTTTATAGTCCTTCTAGTAAAACACGTGTCACTGCTTGAATCACAGAATCATTGATTTCATTGTCTTTAGAAGTTCTCACTTTTGGTACAGACCAATGTTTTCCCTTTAATATCCCTACAGACACATAGAGCGCTTTTGGGAAGCGATTCAAGGTACTTAGCAGTATTTCATTATGACTATAAGTTTTCGTCTCAAAACGTAAAGTATCATCGGCTAAAGCTGTGAGCTTCTTAGCTAGACTTTGATTTTCAGCTGAGCCTGAGATGACTGCAGCATCTCCATACCCTACACAATCTAGATAGATGATCATAGGATTCAAGTTACTTTTCGTTAATAAGGTACTCAACATCAATTCTCCATGATGATTAAGAGAAACATGATCAAGCAAAACGAAGGCAATATCTTTTCTGCCTTTTAGTGTCTCAGCCATATTCAACATGACCGCAAGCGATGAATTGTTTTTATTGGCTGTGTAATTACAAGATAGTCCAGTAGGAAAAACAAAAGTAAGCGCTAAAATAAACGCCGTAAAGAGTCCTAATACCACATAAGAGAGTATCGCATTAATGTTTGAGGTAATAATGAATGCCGCAAAGGCAAGGACTATACTAACCAAAGCTACGATATTTTCTGAGAATATTTTAAGTATATAACTGTCTTCTTCTCTAAACGGATGATAGCCTTTCGTAAAGAAACGTCTTGGAGGCATATCATAAGGAGCTACGATCAAGGTCTTCGCTTGATGAAGATCTCCTATTTGGATGTTTAAAGAAACTCTACCTTTTCTTTTTTCGGTGATGCCTTTGACTTCATATCCAAAAGCTCCAAAGTCTTGATGGATCGCAGTCAGCACCAATTTCTTTTGTTTAATGGAATTTCGTTTAGATAGAAGTACCGCATACTTTAAGACAAACTCATCAAGATTCATATACCCTCCGTCCTAAAATATAGGTCTCTTTCACATTGAAATCATCATCACAAATCACCATATCCGCATCATAACCTAGTTCCAAATGTCCTTTTGAATCAAACCCTAGTAATTTCGCAGGATTCGCAGAAGAGGCATTGATCATGGTTTCTAAATCGATATGAGCTTTTTGAACACAGTTCTTCATCAAAGCATTCATCTTATTAGAACTTCCTGCGAGTCTTCCATCATCGAGATGACCACAACCGAATTCATCGATGGTGATCTTTCGATCATAGAACTGATGTACACCTTGAGCTAGTCCTTTGATTTGAACCGCATCTGTAACTAAGATCAGTTTATCTTTACCCTTGGCTTTCGCTAAGATATAAGCCACATCTGTGTTGACGTGGACCCCATCCCCAATGAGTTCCGCATACATTTCTTCTATTCTTAAAGCTGCTCCTGCGGTCCCTACATCTCGATGATGAAGACCACTCATCCCATTAAAAGTATGGGTAAAGCTTTTAAGACCGAATTCTTGAGCTTGTCTAATCAAATCGATATTGGCTCCTGAATGACCTACAGAAAGTACTACACCTTGTTTATGACAGTACTTAACCAAGTCTAGATTATCATCGTTTTCTATCGCTAAACTTAAAAGCTTGATCTGATGATCAGAACTTTCTTCTAACTGTTTAAAAAGCTCTACAGAAGGTTTCTGTAACCAATCTGCTCTTTGAGCACCTTTATGTTTCTCTGCTAAGAAAGGACCTTCTAAATGAAAGCCTAAGATACGAGCGCCTTCTTTTTGATGCTTCATAAGATCAGAACACAACTTCAATGAAGTGTTTAATTCATCCATCAAAGCGGTAGAAGTCGTCACTAAAAACGAAGTCACACCTTCTGAAGGTAAAGCATTCATCCATTTAAGCATGCCTTCTTTATCTGCTTTATTGGCATTCATACCTTGATAACCATGGCAATGAATATCGATAAAGCCAGGTAATATCATATGATCTTTAGCATTAACATCCGCATTAAGCTTTCCATAAGGATGAATCTTAACAATCTTCTCTCCTTGAATTTCAAGTTGAGCTGGTTTCAAAACGCCATTTAGATAAACTCGCGTACTTTGTAGGATCATGTTATTTCTTTTTAGCCTGTTCTTGTAGGAATCCAGCACACTTATTTGTAAGTGTCATTGATTCCCCTTTCAATGTTTCAACATCTGCGACCCCTAATAAACTCTTTCTACGGGTCATATGTTTGATGCTTTTATAGGCAACAAAGTGTGTCTTAAGTAAGAAACCTTTATCGTTATAGAGCAATCTTCTATTTAAAACAGCTCCGATCATAGATCCAATAGAGGATCCACTCATGGCGATCGCGATCGCATACCAGGTGTATTCTCTTTGAGATTGATCTTGACCATAAATCAAGCCAATACTGATACTGAATAGTAACATCAACACTTGAAGTGAGATCATGATCTTCGTATCACTGAAGACTTGATAGGTTCTTCCTTGAGATTTTTCTTCTTTCAAAACTTTCCTAAATTTAACATAATCTTTAACAGGAACAAAAATAAAGATGGCACAGAATGCGATAGAAGCAAGTAAGAGCGGCATGGTGGTGTTCTCCTAGTCCAATACTTATAGTTTACTAAAATGAATTATTTATGCAAGAACTTTTCGATGTTTCGATAAAACTTGCGGAAAGAGTTCTTCTACTTTATAATAATGTGGTGACACAAAGAGGAATCTATGAATAAAGAAATGACTGATATCGCTTCAATGAATTTAGAAAAACCGCTGTATAGATTAACCTTAAGACCGACTTTTATCTTATCGATCATGGCGATCTTAGGTGTTACTTTAATACTGACTGGTGTATGGGGCTTTAGTTTTAACTGGGGCGTCTTATTGTTTGGACTTTATGTTTTAGGGATGGTCGTCTTCTCAGTGATCATGGTCAAAGATCGAATCGTATGTGATCTTTATGAAGACTATATGATCGTGTATGATAAGAAAGATCAAACCAAGGGATTCAAAGTTACCTTCGATGAGATCCAGACTTGGCAATATAAAACAGGGGTCGCCTTAGGTGATAATCTAGTCATCACTCTTGATAGCGGTGAAAGTTTCGCTTTAGAAAGCTTCAAGGCAAGAAAAGTCATCAATGTATTATTTAGAAGAATTCCTGATAAGGAAATCCATAAAAACATCTTTAAGTTTTTGAAGAAGTAAGCACATATTTTCTTAAAGCTTGGGCTATTCCATCTTCCGTATTCTTAGCGGTAATGGCCCAAGCTTTTTCTTTGACCAAAGGCATCGCATTGTCCATCGCAATAGGATAAGCACAGGCAGAAAACATAGGAAGATCGTTTTCACCATCTCCAAAACACATCATTTCTTCAGATGTGATGTTTAATAACTTTTTAACTTCTTCTAAAGCTGAACCTTTATCGATACCTTTAGGACTCAGTTCATACCATCTCGGAGAAGTTCTCATCACATTGAAACGATCTCCAAATCGTTTCAATAGAAGAGGATAGAATTTATCCATGACTTCTGGTTCATGGGCATAGCATACTTTATTCGCACTTCCGTAGACATCTAAATAGTTCTCTACTAAATGAAAGTGAGGATAATTCTTACGATGATCTTGGATAAGTGTCCACACCCCTGCGGCATCCATAATGGCAGGATCGATGTTTTTTTCTTTACGATAAGCAAGTTTCAATTCATTAAGTGAACTTGGGATATAACTATAAATGGTCTCATCATGAACGGCCATGGTTTCTATGTTCATTTCTCTTCCATAGTGAAATAGATCTTGTATATCTACTGGAGGCATTTGATGTCTAATCAAGGTTCTCATTTCAGGAACCTTTACCAACATGGCCCCATTGATCCCAACCAAATATCCACCAAAGCGATCCATACGTAAAAGCTTAGCGAAAGCCATAAGTCCTATTGGATTTCTACCTGAAGCGATGGCTAGATGGATGCCTGTTTCTTGGGCAGCCCATAAGGCATCCAATGTTTCCTGGGTAATCACACCTTCTTCGTTGAGTAAGGTACCATCCATATCCATGACGATGAGTTTGATGTTCATAAAGACCTCTTTACTTGCCTCTACATTATACCTATAAGATAAGAACCAAACCAGTGAAAACATAAAAAAGCATCCCGAAGGATGCTTTTAACTAGATACTTGCTTTAACGAGTTCGATGACTTCTTCCATGGTTGATAACTTAAGTGCTTTTTCAGCCATGATCTTCATGTCTTTATATTTTAAGGAACGAATCATTTTACGTGTTTGTAGGATACTGCTTGCTGACATTGAGAATTCATCTAAGCCTAAGCCTAGAAGGACAGGTGCAGCCAATTCATCACCGGCCATTTCACCACACATCCCACACCATTTACCTTGAGAATGAGCACCATCGATGGTCATTTTGATTAAACGTAAGAGTGATGGATTTAGAGGTTGATAGAGATAAGCTACTTTTTCGCTCATACGATCTGCAGCCATAGAATATTGAACGAGGTCATTGGTTCCAATCGAGAAGAAATCAGCTTCTTTCGCGAATTGATCCGCTAAGATCGCAGAGGCTGGTATTTCTACCATCATACCGATTTCATAGTCATCAGAGACCGCAATACCCTCAGCCCTTAGTTCTTTATCAGTATCCAAAATGAACTGCTTAGCGGCTCTAAATTCACCTAAGGTCGCAATCATAGGAAACATGATACATAGATGGCCATACACAGAAGCTCTTAATAAAGCTCTTGCTTGGGTCTTAAAGATGTCAGGTCTATCTAGACATAAACGAATGGCACGATAGCCTAAGAAAGGATTCATTTCATGTGGGAAAGGCAAATAGCTTAAGACCTTATCACCACCGATATCTAGGGTACGTACGACGACAGGACGTTTGCCCATCTTTTCAAGTACGGTCTTATAGGCTTCATATTGGTCTTCTTCAGTAGGTAAGGCTGTAGCATCCATATACAAGAACTCTGTACGATAAAGACCTACGCCTTCTCCACCATTGGATAAGACACCCTCTACATCATTAGGGGTCCCGATATTTCCAACGAGTTCGACTTTATGACCATCCAAAGTAATGCTTTCAGCATCCTTCATGATCTTTAAACTGGCTTTGAGTTCAGCGAAATTCTTAGCTTTATTTCTATAATGTTCTAGATCTTGGGTTTCAGGATTCACCATAACAAATCCATCGATCGCATCAAGCACCAACATATCCCCATGATTTACATTTTTCAATAAACCATTGATACCTACTACTGCAGGGATCTCTAAGCTTCTGGCCATAATGGCGCTATGAGATGTACGTCCACCGATTTGAGTGGCGAAGCCTTTGGTGAAGGCTTTATTCAACTGAGCTGTATCTGAAGGGGTCAAATCATTGGCTACAATGATGACTTCTTCATTGATCAAGGAAAGATCAGGAATGATCAAACCTAAAATGTGGCATTGTAGACGATAGCTGACATCTTTGATGTCGGCTGCACGTTCTCTAAAATAAGGATCATCCATCGTCTCAAACATGTTGATGAACATATTGCTGACTTCTTGACAAGCAAAGTCGGCATTAATAGATTCATTACGAATCATCTCTTCCATTTGTCCAGTAAACTCAGGATCTTGTGTGACCATAATATGAGCATCAAAGATGGCCAATTCATCATCGGTTAGTTTACCAATGGCTTTGGTTTTGATGATTTCGATGTCTCTTTGGGTCTTCACTAAGGCTGCTTTGAAGTTGGCGATTTCTTTTTCGACATCGGCACTGCGACGAACAACATTGATGGTAGGCTGCTCAAGTTTATAAGCTTTGGCTACTACTACTCCGCTGGAAGCGGCTATCCCTTTTAGCATCGTGGCTCCTTTTATTGGTTCAATTTTGACGTCATAATCATATCATCTTTTCATGGTGCAAACAATGCAAAAAGCGGTCTACCGCAAGATATCGCAAACGATAATAAGTACTCTTAGAATAGTACTCCATCCACCAGTTTTTTGACAAAGGTGACAAAAAATCATTGCTTAATAAACGTTGTTCTTCTTGACTTAACCTTTTTAAAGCCTCTTGGATCAAGAAAAGATACGCTTGATCATTATGAGTCAAGTTCTTTAAACTGATCTCACTGGTGTATCTTAAACGGCTTTGAATTGATCGATAGAGATTCGCATGGAAACTGATCAAAATAGTTTGGTCATTATGAGAAGAAGTCATCATATTTATCTTTTCGTAAATGGTTCTTGTTTTCCTAAAAAAAGCGATCTAGTTTAAGATCGCTTTGGCTTTTTTATTTTTGATGACTTTTAAACGAGTAAACTCTTCTCTTTCTTTTTCTTCTAAAGCTTCTGAGATAAACTTAATGTCGCTTTTTAAAGCAGGCAAGACAATGTTTTTTAAGGCATTGGCTCTTTTTTGAGTCTTTTGAACAGCACGAGCCAATTTAAAGATCGCATTGTCGATTTCAGAGAGCAGAATGGTTAAACGTTTGGCCTTATTGAAAAGCAAGGTTGCTTCATCTAACTTAGAATTGGATTCTGCGAATCCATATTGGAAAACGACATCGCTTTCATCCATGGATACATTAGGGATCTCAACGCCCATGACTGAACGATAGACCACATGGACCCCGTTTTCAATCGTTACACTATTGGCGATCTCATTGACCACGCCTAAAGAGATGTTGGCTTGTTGAAGAGCGAGATAGGCTTGTTCATAGGTAATGGTGATCTCATCACGTAAGGTTTTGACCTTATCGACCAGCATCATCATTTCTCGAATCAAGACATTACGCTTACGATCCATCAACTCATAGCCTAACTTAGCGAGATCAAGTGATTTCTTAGTGGCGAGAAGATTGCCTTTGGTAGGTGATACGCGTGTAATGGCCATATCAGTTCTTTCTCAAGACCTCATCGAGCTGACCACCTTGTAGAGCTAAGAAGTGGGTAATGGCCAAGTCGGTATTGTAGTAGGCATCCAGTAGATCTTTAGAGACACGATCCAATTCAGAGATCGGTAATAGACTTAATAAATACCACCCTAGATCTAAGGTCTCTATGATCGAACGATTGGTTTTAAACCCTTGTCCAACATAGTACTTCTCAAATAAACGACCAAAAGCCATAAACTTACGATCAATGAGTGAAAGTTCTTCTTCACCGATGACTGAAGCTAATGCTCTTGCGTCTTGGACTTTTGCGTAACACGCAAACAATTGGGTACTTAATGAGGAGTGATCCTTACGCGTAAAGCCTTCACCTATCCCATCTTTCATCAAGCGACTTAAAGAAGGCAAGACGCCTATTGGAGGATAGATATTGGTTTGATGTAGATTACGATCTAATACGATCTGACCTTCAGTGATATAGCCAGTTAAGTCA
>CAIXIN010000172.1 GCA_903919545.1 uncultured bacterium
ATACTTAAAAGTTATGATTTATTTTGAAAAACTTACTGAGAATTTTAGATACTTCAATGAAGTTGAGATGATATAATTAAACCGATAAATTCAAAAACATGTTTTTGATTTGGGGAACTGATTAAGTAAGATTTAAAAGTGAGAAAGGCAGGAAATCATTGGTGCGTTTCATCAAGCAGAACAACAAATTTAGATTTTCTAAGTCGATAAAGTCATGAAGTCAGTCTTGTTGGTCAATAGACTGATTCGTTTAAGTAAAAAAACATTCACTCTACTATTGGTAGTTTTTACGCTTAGCTTAACTTCAGGCTGTAGTCAATCCACAGAAGTAGGGATCATCATTGCTGGGTCAACTTCAGTTCAACCTTTCGCAGAGGGATTGGCTGAGGAATATATGAGATTGAATCCAGGATTCATCATTGACGTTCAAGGTGGAGGCTCTTCTGCAGGCATCATGTCGGCTCAAACCGATACGGCAGATATAGGGATGTCTTCACGTAATCTTAAGGATGAAGAAAAGACCTTGTGGTCAGTTGAGATCGCACGAGATGGTTTAGCGGTCATCGTTCATCCAAGTAATCCAATTCATAATCTGACCCTTCAACAGGTTCGTTATATTTATTCTGGAGTTATTAGTAATTGGAATCAATTGGGTGGACCAAACAAAGATATCCATGTGATCACACGCGAAGAAGGATCTGGGACGAGATCCGCATTTGAAAGCTTGGTCATGAATAAAATAAATATCGATCCTCATGCGATCGTTCAAGATTCTAATGGGACCGTAAGATTATTGGTTGGGGATGATCCTTATGCGATCGGTTATGTTTCTTTAGGTTTGGTCAATGAAAGAGTCAAGGCAGTTGAACTTAATGGGGTCGAAGCGACACGCGAAAACGTCATCAATGGGACCTATAATCTATCACGACCTTTCTTGTTTGTCATCAATGGAGAACCTACTGGTGATGTTAAGAAGTTTATCGATTTTGTGCTCTCTGATGAAGGTAAAAGATTACTGAATGCTGAAGGTTTGATTACCTTTGATAACGGAGGAACACAATGAAACTTAGAAAAGATACTTATCTTAGTTTAGCGTTCTTCTTAGTTGCCTTATCTACATTATCAGTTTTGGCGGTCATCACCATATTTATCTTCGTAGAAGGCTTACCTCTTATCAATAAAGTAGGCGTCTTCAATTTTATCTTTGGGATGAAATGGGCTCCAAGTCAAGGTGAATATGGGATCTTTCCTATGATCGTAGGAACCTTTTCTGTTACTTTAGGAGCGGCTTTAATAGGCGTTCCTGTAGCCCTATGTGTCAGTATCTTCTTAACGGAATTCGCACCTAAACGTGTACAAACCATCATGAGACCGGCAATTCAATTATTGGCGGGGATACCTTCTGTCGTGTATGGTTTTTGGGGATTGACCTTTATCGTACCTTTGATTAGAACTTATCTTGGTGGTCCTGGTTTAAGTATCCTAGCGGGATCTCTAATATTAGCCATCATGATTTTACCTACCATCATCAGTATTTCGGAAGTATCACTCTTAGCTTTACCGGGACTCTATAAACAAGGTTCCTTGGCTTTAGGAGCCACTCATTGGCAAACCATTCAACACGTGTTGATTCCATCAGCTAAGTCTGGCATCATGGCTGCGATTATCTTAGGGATAGGCAGAGCCATAGGGGAAACCATGGCGGTCATTATGGTGTTAGGGAATGCGGTAGCATTACCTGATTCTATACTAGATCCAGCACGTACTTTAACCACTAACATCGGGATTGAGATGGGTTATGCCTCAGGTGAACATCAACAGGCCCTATTCGCAACGGGGATCGTCTTGTTTGTGATGATCATGATGCTGAACTCTATTGCTCAGTTTATTGTAAGGAAGAGGTAATGAAATGAAGATTCGCGCAAAAACATATGAGTTGAT
>CAIXIN010000173.1 GCA_903919545.1 uncultured bacterium
GTATTGATCTTGATTTGAACGGAGGAGTCTTTTAAACCATCGATCAAGGATAGATTGGTATAGGCTGAAGCAGTCTCTTCTTCGATCACATTATGAATGTTGATGGGATTGTTCCATACATAAGGGATATCTACAGGTCCAGTAACTGTATCCCCAATGGGATCATCAAACACAACAGGATCATCCTTAGGATCAGGTTTAACTTGGGATGTACATGCTGTAAGCAGGATAATCATCAAGAATACTTTAATCGACTTTGACATAACCACTGTCCTCCATCAATTGTTGACCTTCTTTGCTTAAGATCCAGTCCACGATCTTTCTGACATCGCTGTCTTGAGCTTCTGTCTTACGATAGACCGCATAATAAGCCGTTTGGATAGGATAGGACTTATTGGCGATGGTTTTCTTATCAGGATAGATACCATCTACCTTCATCAACTTGACTTGATCATTGCCCCACATATCCGTAACGAAATAATAGTAGGAATAACCCAAGGCAGTAGGTCCATTCTCATAATCCGCGACAGCTTCGATAAGATCTCCCATACCCGCAAAGACCCATTCACTGGGTGGGGTCATAGGTGTGACCTTCTTCATCACCAAATCAAGAAAACCAGTTTGACTTCCTGAGTTGACTGGACGTTGGAAAGGCACGATTTCTTGATCACTGCCTCCTACTTGAGACCACTTGGTGATTGACCCTGAATAGATATCTACGATCTGTTTAAAGGTTAAGGAACTTACTGGATTGTCTTTATGAGTTAAAAAGATAAAGGCTTCTGAGACGATAGGAACGATCTCCATCTCAACCCCAGAAGAAGCCGCTAAAGCCAATTCTCCTTCGGAAGGACTTGTTACGAAGATAAGATCAGCTTTGCCTTCTATTAAATTCACATAGGCTTCATGTGTCTTATTATGTAACACATAAGGTCTTACTTCTTCAACGGTCTTTCGGGTAAGCTTCGCAACCAAAGCTTCATCCATAGGGATCGTAACGGTCGATCCATCGATCGTTGGGAGTGATTCTAAAGTAAAGAGAGGAGCCTCTACTACCTTAGGCGTACACGCAGTTAAAGGAAAAACAATAATGGCCATAACAAATATGACAAAAAAACGTTTTCTCATGATTCACCTCGCAATGGTTCTTTAGGTTTATTATAGTCTTGTTTTAGATAATCCTCAATATTACTTATCATCCCATAAATAAAGCATGGATTTGAGATACTTAAGTCTTCTTTTTCGATCTTCTTCTTTGATTCTAGGTAAACGATTTAGATCTGAGTTATGTAAGTTATCTGCCAGTTTGACCACTCTGGCCAGTTTGTTTTCTTTGACTCTTTTTAGGTAGAGAGAATAATCTTCACCTTTGGTCTTGGTTAAGATAAGGACCGCATCAGCGATGTCTTTTGGCAGTTGATGTTTATTTAAGAGATCATCATAAGTTACAGGTGTATCTTCAATCACATCATGAAGAAGCGCAACACATTGAGCGAATACCTTCTCTTCATCGCTAAGAAGAACCATAGGTCGTTTTAAAACCGTTCTATATGGCGCTTCAGTCAACACAGCACTGACCCATAAAGGATGAAGTAGATAAGGCTCCTTGGCTTTATCGACTTGATCAGCGTGTGCTAACGAGGCAATGTTTAGACATAGATCAATTAATTGAAGATGTTTAAGTTGAACTGAGTTTGTTTCTTTCATGGATACTCCTTTATAAACCTACTTTATCATAAGGTTTTCTTTTATTACTCATCTGTCCTTATTAAGGGTCAAAAAAAGCCTGAAATCAGGCTTAGTATGTAAAGAATTTAAGATACCAGTCTAGAATGGGTTTTCCAACTAAGAAAGCCAAATAGATCCCTAACGCAAGATGAGGTCCAAAAGGCATCATTGTTTTCTTGTCATTCCCTTTTTTAAGTAAGATGATGGCTTGTATTCCACCAGATAAGACTCCTATAAAGAAAGCAACGATGATGTTTGGGAAACCTAAGAGAAGACCTGCCGCACCCATCAGTTTGATGTCTGCGCCTCCAAATCCACCAGTCAAGACTGCAATACCATACATAGGTAAACTGATCACA
>CAIXIN010000174.1 GCA_903919545.1 uncultured bacterium
AATTTCTTGAGTTGATTTTTTTCAATAAGGGAAACGATCTCATTAAGAGCTTTGAAGAGAGGAGCTTCAGAGACAGGCTTCATCAGATAATGATAGGCTTTTACCTCATAGGCTTCCATCGCATATTCAGGAGATATGGTGGTATAGATGATCTTGACTAGGGAATCTGTTTTTCGAATTTCTCGTCCTACTTCAATCCCATTAAAGAAAGGCATGACCATATCTAAGAAGATGAGGTCAAAAATAGGATTCATTGAAAAGTATCTCAAAAAATCATCGGGATTAGAAAAAGTCGAAATCTCGATGTTTTGGCTTGGGAAAAGACCCGCATATTTATCAATTTGTTTCTTAAGATGAGCTAAATCAGTTTGATTATCATCAACCAAGGAAATTCTCATAAAGCTCCCTCTCACCCATTATAGGCATCCCTATTTCTTTATCAATTATATGTTATTTATGCTTTATTTTCTACAATATATGCTGAAATCTTCCCTTTTCGATTCTGTTTATTCATTTATGTGATGCTAATTATCTAATAATTTCACAAGTCATTTTTTAACCTGTAAATTATGCTCTATAATCTACAATTTATGCTTAAAAAGTATTTAACTTAGGCGTATTTAATATAATTACCCCAAAGGAGAAAATCATTATGAAATCTTTATTAAAATTATCATTAAGAAGTGTTTTAGGGTGTGTACTTATTGTTTCGTTAGTAACCAATGTGTTCGCTGCTCAATTTGAACCATCGAAATCAAGTACACTGATTACATCATTTACGACCGCAGGTTATAGTAGTCAAATTGATGTATCTGGTATTACATTAAAGTATGAATCATCAGATGTAACAACATTAACACCTGCTCTATCTTATGTTTTAGGGTTTAATGTATCGAATGCTGATGGACTTAAAGGTATGTCATTAAAAGTCGTCATTTATAATGATCCAACTGGTAATAGAGTAGCAGCAAACATCGATGGTTCCACAACAACTGGTGATGCATTTGTGTTCACTTGGGATCAAAATGATGTTGCTTCACCTGATGCTAATCCTGATCCACTTATCGTCTATACAGAAGGTGCTAATAGTCTAAATGCACCATGGATTCTATATGGAAATTCATCTAATTTACGTGATTTTAAAAACGACACTTACCCAACATCTTATGATTTCTTCATACCTTTTGGATTAGCTGCAAACGCAGTCGCAAGTGATTCATGGAAAATCGTTGTTTATGTCACCAACGGTGCTGGAACTTCAACAGATAGCGTTGCTTTTGGTTCACCATTGGCAGTACAATGGTTTGGTCAAGTTGCTATTCTAGAAGAAGAAGTTGAAGGCGAACCAACAATGAGCTGGGGTCAAGTTGAATATGATGCCATATACAGTGATTCTTCTTCAGCGGCAGAGGTATCAGTAAGGTACACCAGCAACGGAAACTTCGATACCTATGTCTCTGGAAGTAGTTCATGGTCATTCATACCAGCAGGCGCGACTACATCTATCGGTTCAGTATATCTAAATACCAATCCTACTGAAAATGGTACCTTTGGGATCCGTATCAACAGAACAGCTTATAATATCCTTGAACAAACGGGAGGTTATGTGTCTAATTCTGGTTTTATCCAAATGTCAAGTACATGGACGACCTTAGATTCTAACCAAAGCTTTACGAGTTCATCTGGTGTTGAGATTACATACTATCTCTATCTACAATTGGCTGGAGAATTCGCAAATGGTAGTTATGTTGGTGATATGGGG
>CAIXIN010000175.1 GCA_903919545.1 uncultured bacterium
ATCGTCAACGCAAACATTCGTAATGTAGTAGGGAACTCCTATATGAAGGTAAGAGCCAATGCGCTCTATGATGAAGATCTAACACGTACTCATAGAAAATCTCATGAGAACAAGCAGATCCAACAGCTCTATACGAATTTCCTTCATGAGCCAGGCAGTCATGTCGCTCATCAGTTGCTACATACGCATTATAAAGCTAAGCCGAAATTTAAGACTCCAGAATCTGAATAAAAAACAAACCCCTGAAATTTCAGGGGTTTCTGTTTATTAGGGTTAATGATCTATCATCTAATGAGACTTTGGACTTCTGCTCATCAAAAGATAAACAATGGCCATATAGAGATATAGGATAGGTAAAGCTACGATCAAATACAGATAATCAAATGGAATCCATGAAGCAAACAAGGCAAATGCTGGATTCATTTGAGACGCGAGATCTTTCATCGTAAAGAAATAATTGGCTTCGATGAGTAACACATTGTTTATGAATAGATTGAGTAGATGAAGTGAGAAAGAGATACCTAATACAAGTAGACTTAATTGAATCGCACTTTTCTTAGTGGGTCGTAATGAATGAAAGCCCCATATTGAATTTAATAAAGGAATCAAGAAAACAGAGAAGTGAAAGATATAGAAGGAGAAGGTCATCATCGAGTAAGGTTCTTGATAATCACTTCCTACGACCAAGATCGCCACCAAAGCTCCTAATCCACAGATATAGAAAACGAAATCCATCAAGACAGCTTTTTTTGTCAATAAGGCTGTAGGTATCAAAAAGACAGCCAGATTACATAATTGTAAAGGCAATAAAGTTAAGATATGATCGCCTCGTATATAGAAATACCACCAGTTGATCATATAGGCGATCGCATTGATAAGGCTTAAGATCAACAAGAACTTGAATCTATCTTCTTGAGTTTTGTTTTTAAAAAACCAAAGAAGAAAGATTATAAGCAAGATTGAGGCTAAATAGTACCATTGTAGCAACATAAGTGACCCTCTAAACTAAGTGTATCATTGACTGATAAAAAAAGGACGCTAATGCGTCCTGAGTATCAATTCGTGATGAGATTGACGTCGATATTACCACTGGTCATGTCGACGGTATAAGTAGGACCTCCAGTTAAATAGGAGTAAACATGTCCGTTTTTAATGGTGCTGAAGTGTGTAGTGAAGTCGCCAGATAACTGTTCGACTTTGAAACTGAAAGGATTTGATCCATGAAGCGTGAGTTCCACATCTCCTGAAGTAACGTCGATATTAAGTGAATTTGGTAATTCGTTGAGTAGATTGATTATCGCATCACCTGAGGTCATATTGACGCTGAAACTGTTGGACTCTGCGGAGAAATTAAGCTCTCCTGAAGTCATCTCAATGGATGATGATAAGAACTCCGAATCACTGATTGTCACATCACCACTCGTCAGTGATAAAGAGAGGACACTTGAGAAACTGTTTTTGATGTCTAAATCGCCTGAAACTAAGCTGATCTGAGTCAAATCTGAATAGACCTCTTCGATACTATAATCTCCAGATACACTGTTGAGTTTGATCAGCTTGAAACTGGTCGTGATGGGTAGATAGACTTCTAGGAATGTGCCTGTGTTTGCGAATCCAAAGAAGTAAAAGGTTGATTTGTTTCTTGTCTTAAGATTTAGACTTGAACCATTTATAGTGACCTTGACTTCTTTATCTTCATCGATGATTTGATAGGATTTCTCTACAATACGTACTTTGGAATCAATCGTAGGAATAATCTTAACTCCGCCAGCGATCCATTCTATGGTAACACTGTCGATGTCTTGATCTAAGGTGACATCGCTTAAGATATTAGTAGGTTCACCTGTATAGAT
>CAIXIN010000176.1 GCA_903919545.1 uncultured bacterium
GCTTTAGATGGGAGCCCTTTATGAATCAAATACAACATAATGTCATCTCTACATCCAATAACATCATCAAAAGTCGTTACCTTTGACTCAATAAGATTTTTTGCGTTGTTTAACCAAACATCAGTCCCATGAGATAAGCCAGATATCTTAACGAGATCTGAAAACTTTGTTGGTCTCGTAGAGGCTAAAATCTGTCTTACAAAAGGAGTTCCGAATTCTGGTAAGCCTACAGCACCCGTAGGCTCATCATAGTTTTCTTCAGCATGAAGTGCTTTATTTGAGTTAAATAATGAAATGGTTTCCATATCATTCATCGGTACTGTATCTACTGCAATTCCTGTGATTCTTTCTAGCATTTTCATCGCTGAAGGATCAACATGACCTAAGATATCTAACTTTAAGACATTGTCATGAATATCTCCAAATTCAAAATGAGTCGTTAACCAATCTGCACTTAGTTTATTGGCAGGATAATTCACTGGGGTAAAATCATGAACATCCATGTCTTGAGGAATAACGATGATTCCTCCTGGATGTTGACCAGAAGTTCGTTTAACACCTTCACAACCTTTCGCCAGATACGCACGATAGGCATTCTTATAAGGTGTTGTAATGTTCATTTCTTCCATATAGCCTTTAACATATCCATATGCTGTTTTTTCTGCAACAGTCGAGATGGTACCCGCTCTAAAGACATGTTCAGCACCGAAAAGTACTTTCGTATAGGCATGCGCATATTCTTGATACTCAGATGAGAAATTCAAGTCAATATCTGGTACTTTATCTCCTTCAAATCCTAAGAAAGTTTCAAAAGGTATATCTTGACCATCTTGTATCATCATTTCATTACACTGAGGGCATATCTTATTAGGTAGATCATAACCACTATCAACACTACCATCGGTGAAAAATTCAGAATAGTTGCATTTAGGGCAGACATAATGAGGTGGTAGTGGATTAACTTCTGTGATATTACTTAGTGTCGCTACCAATGAAGAACCAACTGATCCTCGAGATCCAACGATATAGCCATCATCTAGTGACTTTTTAACCAATAAATGGGCGATGTAGTAAATAACCGCAAATCCGTGGGTATTGATTGAATTCAATTCTTTTTCCAATCGATCAGAAACGATCTTAGGAAGTTGATTTCCATATTTCTTAGTCGCAGAAGCATAGACGATGGTTTGTAGATTTTCTTCAGCGTGTTCAATGCTTGGGGTATACAACTCATTTTTAATTGGGAAAACTTGTTCAATTCGATTAGCAATCAAATTAGTATTAACCACAACGATTTCAAAGGCTTTAGTTGCTCCTAAGTAAGAGAATTGATCCAGCATATCTTCAGTTGAACGGAAATATTGATCAGGTGTCTTATTATTTTGACGACGTTCAGGATTATAGAGATAGAGTGGATGACGTCTCTTCCCTGTTCCTTTAGAATTGATATAGATATCTCTAAAGATCTTATCTGATGGATTGAGATAATGAGCATCTGAAGTAGCGACAACAGGAATGTTTAGTTTTTCAGCCGTTTCAATCAAATTTAATAAGATTGTCTTTAATCGATCTATTGAAGGTACTACACCATTATCGATCATAGGTTGATAATTCCCTAAAGGTTGTATTTCTAGATAATCGTAGAATTTTAGCGCTTCTACAAGTTCATTTTGATTACGATTCATGGCTGTTTCAAAAATTTCACCATTATAGCAAGCAGTCCCAATCAATAAATTCTCACGATACTTTTCAAGATCGCTTCTAATCAACCTTGGTTCAACCAGGGATTCTTCATTCTTAGCATCCGCACTCATACGTTCAGTATGCGCAATGGTCACCAATCTAAACAAATCTTTTAAACCATCCGCATTTTTCGCTAGAAGAATGACATGTTTACCAATAGCCTTTGTATAACTGCTCTCTTTGTTTAATCCATTCAAATCATCTGTAGTAACACAAAGTCGACTTTGAGCATCTTCCAAAAGCTTTGCGAAAACATCTTTTAAAACTTCTGCATCATAATCTGCTCTATGAGCAGTTACATCATCATAATTGATCTTATAGTGTTTGGCGATAGAACCTAATTTATAGGTTCTTTTATCATCCAAAAGTAATTTAGATAAAGCTAGAGTATCAATTACCGTATTTTCTAGTTTAGGTTTATTCGCTCTATGAAGCGCTTCATTGATGAATCCAATATCAAAATTAGCATTATGAGCGACTAATATGGCATCTTTGAAGAATTCTAACCATTGATCGATATAAACGGATTCTTCTTGGGCATTATCGACGTCGCTTTGTTTAATATTGGTTTTTTCGATGATAAAAGGACTTAACTTAACAGGTGCTTTAACAAACATCTGCATTCTCTCTAAAATTAAACCTTGTTTAACCTTTACCGCACCAAATTCGATGATACGATCATATTGATTGGATAAACCCGATGTTTCTAAATCAAACAGGACATATTCTGAATCCATTAGATTTTGAGTCATTGGGTGAGTAACTGCGGTCAAGACATCTTCAGACATACTCATTTCACATCCATAGATCATTTTAAAACGTCGATTTGGGTATTGTTTAAGAAGCGCTTTGATTTTTCTTTGAGCTTTTGGGAAAGATTGAACTGTAAAGTGATCTGTTACCGCAAAGGCTTCATGGCCCCATTTAAATGCTTTATCCAAATAACTTTCGATATCTGCTACCCCATCCATTTCAGACATTTTTGTATGAGAATGAAGTTCTACTCTTTTCTTTTCAGTTCCATCTTCTACAAACATCCAATCATCGATCTCTTCAAATTTCTTAACAGAGAATATGAGTTCACTTTTTGTATCAGATTTGACATCTCCAAACAATAAAAGATGTTGACCAATGGCTAAAGATGCATATTTGGCTCTTTCTTCATCCTTTTCTGCGAAAACAGTAAAGGTGATCGCATCTGATTCATCATGGACAAAGACACTTATGCGTTGAACGGTATTGCTTTTAACCATCTGGGTTTCGATATTGAATATGCGTCCTCGTATTTTGACATCTCTTTGACCTTCAAAAAGATCCGTAATTTTGAATATAGATACATCAGCCATAGATTTACGTTTAAAAGTATTTTGAACAGGCTCTTTCTTCTTCTCAATGATGACTTGGACATCTTCTACGTTTTGAACGATAGCCTTTTCTCTTAGTTTAACCATAGATTTAAGCACTAAACCAGATTGACTCAATTCAGTTTGAAAATCTGTAAGCTTAGAGAGTAGGATATCTTCTTTCTCATGAGATTCTACGATGAAGATAAGTGAATTTTTCTCAACGGTAAATAGAAGTTCTTTAATGAACTCATCTTTAAAATGATGGCTTAAAGCTAAACGAATATAGGAGTTACTATCGTTGGTTTCTAAATCATTTTCTTCTACATTGATCATTAGGTTAACTTGAGCTTTAAGTTTTTCAGAGAGTTTTGAGTTAAGTTGGGTATAAAGAGCGTAAGGTAAGGTACGTTTTAAATCTAGATTAAGTTGAAGTTTATTGGACTTTAGATCTAGTACTGGTGCTTCATACATGGAGTCAATGAAAAACTCACGCTCAAAGGTCGTAAGATTTAATTTATCAATAATCGCTAGAAATGGTTTTTTACTCATGGGTTAATGCAGCGATGATGGCTTTGGCTGCTCGCTTTCCTGAAGATAAGGCATGAACAACGGTTTTAGGTCCAGTAACGGCGTCCCCTGCCGCATAGACAAAGGGAACTGAACTTTCTTGTTGATCATTAACGACGATTCTATTCATCTCATCCATAACTAAACCATTGATCAATTGTTCCTGATTACCAGATCCAATGGCCAATACCAATAAATCAGTTCTGAAGTTCTCAAAACCTTCATCATCTACAATGGTACCTCGTGTATTCTCTTCAAGTTTAACCAATTTTGTTTTCTTACATAAGACTTCAAGTTGATTATGGATAGGAAAGATCTTAATAGGATCCCTTAATTCATGGATAACGACTTTATTATCGATGATGTCATCGACTTCAATATGTCGAGCAGGCATCATAGGAATGGTTCTTCGATAAATAAGATCTACTTTTCGATTCATAAGTGCGGCACTTTTTGCGACATCCATCGCAACGTTGCCTCCACCTACGACTAAGATACTTCTTACACTAGAATAAGCTGTTTCGAATTGATCTTTGCCCTTATTAACGTTTTCTAAGAAGATATCCCAAGTAACCACTTTAGGATGATCATATCCTTCAGCTTTGGTCATATTGATTTCAGAAGACCCTACGCCTATCATTAAGGCGTCATATTTAAAGAGAATATTTTCATACACAATGCTTTTCCCTATCTCTTCATTGAGAATAAAGCTTACTCCTAATGATTTCAATTCATTAATTCTTCGATCAAGCACTTCATTAGGTAAGCGATAAGAAGGTATCCCATAACGCAATACGCCTCCTATGTCTTCATTTTTATCAAATACAGTTACTTTTAATCCAGCTTTCGCACAATCATAAGCACAGGCAAGACCTGCAGGACCACTACCTATGATCGCAACTGTACCTTGCGCTAATGCTTGAATGCTTGGTTTATTTTGATAGGTATCTGAGATGTATCGTTCTAGTTTACCAATTTGAATGGGTTTACCCAGTTTATTGAATACACAGCTTCCTTGACATTGGATCTCTTGGTAACAGACTCTTCCACAGATCTCAGAGAAATCATTGAAAGATGAGGATATTTCTTTGGCTTCTTCTCCATTACCTGTTAAAAAAGCCTGGATCATACCAGGAATATTCATGTGGGCAACACAGCCATCGACGCAAGGTTTGTGTTTACAATTCAAACAACGCCGTGCTTCAATGACAGCATCTTCATGATTAAATCCTGTTATTTCAGGAAAATGAAGATCACTCATCAACGTACCAATTTTTCTAAGGCTTCTTTAGCGGCTGCCTGTTCCGCTCTTTTTTTAGAGTTGCCATAACCTTTTCCAAACATCATCTTATCGATATATACGGCCATTTCAAATCTACGCTCATGAGATGGACCACTTTCAGATACCAAGATGTATTCTATAGAACGTTTATCATCTGCTTGAACGAATTCTTGTAGACGAGTCTTATAATCATCGTTTTGATGTTTCTCAGATAATTCAAGATGATCGATGATGCTTCTTAAGATCTCATCGATATGTTTAAATCCAGAATCAAGATAAAGAGCACCTAAGAAAGATTCAAACATATCCGCAACGATCGATTGTTTTTCGATCCCGTTTTCACGAACTTCACCCTGACCTAATTTTAGATATTGATTTAAACCTAATAAAAGAGCCATTTTATATAAACTGGCTTCATTCACCAAAGAGGCTCTCATCTTGGTCATTTGACCTTCTGATAAATGAGGTTTTATCTCATAAAGGTAACGAGCACTCCATAATTGAAGCACCGCATCACCTATAAATTCCAATCGTTGATTGTCTTCTGAATCGACTTCTGGGTTCTCGTTGAGATAGGAACTATGAATAAAAGCTCTCTCAATGAGCGCTGAGTCATGGATTTTTATAGAATGCTCAGTGAGCCAATCGTTGAGGTTTTTCATGATTATCATTATACCATCTTAATCTAAAAGTTGAGTGCTGTGTTCTAGTAGACAGTCTTCGATCCAAGGAATATAGAGAGGATCCTTTTGATGGGATATCATCATTTTCGCATCGTTAAGTGAAGTCATTAAGATGTTTTGATCTAATACCACATTAGCGATCAAAAAGCTAGGGATACCGCTTTGTTTAAGCCCAAAGATTTCACCAGGTCCTCTTAATTCAAGATCCTTTTCAGCGATGATGAAACCATCTGTAGTCTCTAAAAGAACCTTCATACGTTCTATGGCTGTTTCTTCTTCACTTGCGCTTAGTAAGAAACAGTAACCTTCATCTAAACCTCTACCTACTCTACCTCTAAGCTGATGAAGTTGGCTTAAACCAAAGCGATCCGCATCATAGATGATCATCACATTGGCACTTTGAACGTTGACACCTACTTCTATGACCGTTGTGGTGACTAAGATCTGTGTTTGATTGGATGTAAAGCGTTCTAGAACCGTTTCCTTGGCTTCTGTGCTTAGTTTTCCATGTAAGACATCAATGAGTACTGAGTTACCTAAGAGCTTTCTTAAGGTCTTAGTGACAGTATTGACGTCATTTAGTTCTAACTCCCCATCACTTTCAATCGCAGGACAGACCACATAGATCTGTTGTTTCTTCTCAATGAATGAAATGATCTTAGGGATCAATGGTTTTAAGTCTAGATCTTGGATAAGTGTCGTATGAACTTGTTTCTTTGATTGATGGTATTGGTCTATGGTAGAGATCTCTAGATCTCCAAACAATACGTTCGCCATGGTTCTAGGAATAGGTGTAGCTGTCATCAATAAAAAATCTACCTTCTCACCTTTCGCACTCAAGAGTCGTCTTTGATTGACCCCAAAACGATGTTGTTCATCCGCAACCACCAAACCACAATTTTCAAATTTTACATCTTCAGAAATCAAAGCATGTGTTCCAACTAAAACATCGATCTCATGATGAGCCAATCTTTCAAGGATCTCTTTCTTTGTTTTAGAAGTCAAAGACGCATAAATAACTTCGACTTTCATCGATGAAGGTAAATAACTTTTTAAAGTAATGAAATGTTGTTTCGCTAATATTTCTGTAGGGACAAGTAGTGCACTTTGAAAATGCGCGAGATGAGTTGCGTAGATCGCCAAGGCCGCTATAACAGTTTTCCCACTACCGACATCCCCTTGTAGTAAACGATACATTCGTTTAGGAGATTGTAGATCATTTAATACTTCATCGAGTACTTTACCTTGAGCTGAAGTCAAAATAAATGGTAGATGAGGAATCCATGATTCTATGACTCTACGATCAAATAGTTTCATCTTTCCAGCTTGAACTTCGATATTTTCATATCGATCATACTGTAGTTTCGTTTGAAATCTTAAGAATTCTTCATATTTAAGGGTTCTTACGGCTTGTCTCAGTTCTTCTGAACCGGTAGGTTGATGAATCCACTTAATGGCTTGTTTGATCGATAAGAGTTTGTATTTTTCTTTGAGATCTATAGGAAATTCTTGAATAAGCGCTAAATCTCTTAAAAGAAGCGCTTTCTCGATGGCTTTTTGAAGATCGCTTTGAGATAGATCTCTATGAACACGATATACAGGATGAATCCCTAATAAGGTAGATAAGGCTTGTCCCTTATATTGAGTGACAGTGATCGAATGATCCCCTTCATATTTACCGAAAATGGTCATAGTTGAGGTAATGTTTGATATCCAAGGCCGATTAAAAATCGTTAAATTAAACAATCCTTGCTTAGTTTGAAACATAAAACGAGATACACTTAATTTACCTCTAATACGGGTTGTCTTTACAGGTTGAACGATGATGCCTTCTAAACTGATACGATCCCCTTTTTTCCATAATGAAACAGGAATATCTTCAATGGTTTCATAGCGTGATGGATAATAACGCAATAAAGACTCCAATGAATCCAATTGGACCTCATGGAGTTTTTCAATCATTTTAGTGCTTAGTTTTAAGACAGATAGGTTACCCATAAAAGAAAAGGGCTAAAGCCCTTTATTCAACACCGATAATATACGAATAAACCGGTTGATGTCCTAAGTGGACTTCCACTTCGCAGGCATCGAAATGCTCAGTGATGTAGGAGATCAGTTCATCCTGTTCTTCTTCATTGACATCTTCTCCAACGATGACAGTGATTAGACCATCCTCTGAAGTAACCAATTGATCCATTAAACGTTTAGCTGCTTCTGTTTTAGAAGGAACTGAAACTACAATAGATTTATTCAAGATACCCATATAATCATTGGCACTGATGCTTACTCCATCCATATTACTATCTTTTATGGCGTAAGTAACCAAGCCTGTTTTAACGTGTTTAAAGGCTCCGGTCATTTCTTGGATGTTCTCATGTACATCGACTTGTGGATTAAACATGACACAAGCACTTAAACCTTGAGGGATACTCTTGGTTGGGATGACATGAACATCCAGATCATCCATTAAGGACTCTGCTTGTTGAGCAGCCAAGATGATGTTTGAATTGTTAGGTAAGATAAAGATATGTTCAGCGTTGAGTTCTTTGATTGCAGCGACGAAATCTTCTGTTGCTGGATTCATGGTTTGACCACCACTAATGACCACGTCTACTCTATATTCATTTTTAAATAATTTAGATAGACCTTCTCCAGAAGCTACAGCAATAATGCCGTATTTCTTTTTAGGTTTAGGTTCAATAGCAATCGTAGAAGCATGTTCATGCTGAAGTTGCATGTTATCAGATTTTATTTTTAAGAGTTCTCCATAAGCTTGGCCTAGATTTAAGACATCACCAGGGCTTAAGGTATGAACATGGACTTTTACGATGTCTTCATCTTGAACGACGACGATCGAATTGCCTTGTGCTTCTAATTGTTCTCTTAAATGTGCTTCTGAGAAATCAGGAAGGACTTCAGGGTTTAATCGAATGATGATTTCAGTACAGTATCCAAACTCATCATTTTCGAGTTGAGATTGGACCCCTTCTATTTCACCAGTATCTTCTTGAAGTTCAATTGAAATACCTGTTAATTCTGAAAAGAAACCTTCTAATACAACGACATATCCTGCTCCACCACTATCAACGACACCTACTTCTTTTAAGACAGGCAATAGATTAGGAGTATTCTCAAGAGAGATCTTAGCTCTTTTGATCATATAATCTAAAACATCAATAATGTTTTTAGCATGCTTTTGATCAACATATTGTAAAGTCTCATTTGAGCTTTCACGTAAGACAGTTAATATAGTTCCTTCAACAGGACGCATAACTGCTTTATAGGCTACTTCTGTGCCTCTTACAAAGGCCAAAGCAATATCATGAGCATCTAATTCATTTTTGCCTTCTACGCTTTGAAAGAATCCTCTAAAGATTTGAGATAAGATAACACCAGAGTTACCTCTAGCACCCATCAATAATCCTTTAGATAAAGTTTTTGCGATTTCTCCGATATGCGTACTTGGATGAGCTTGAGCTTCTTTGACACCAGCAGTGAAGGTTAAGTTCATGTTGGTACCTGTATCTCCGTCTGGGACCGGGAATACATTAAGGGCATCTATTTCACGATGGTGGTTACTAAGATTGTTGGCTCCACTGACCAACATCGATTTGAATTTATTACCGTTGAGTTTTTCCATAGTCTTATGAGATGACTCTCACTCCTTGGACATAGATATTAACGGACTTGAATTTAACTTCCAGAGTCTTTTCAAGTACATACTTCACTTTCTTTTGGACTTCATAAACAACTTCAGTGATTTTAACACCATAGCCTACAACGACATAAAGATCTAATTCTAATTGTTTATCTGCGCTTTCTCTGACTACGATCCCTTTAGAATAGTTTTCTTTTCCTAAGAGTTCAGCCAAGCCGTCTTTTAAAATCTTTTGTGAGGCCATACCAACAATACCATAAGATTCCGTAACAACACCGCCCGCTAATGTAGCGATGGCATCTTCGGATATTTTGATATTCCCTAAGTCGGTTTCTTTTTGTATAGACATAATAACGCTCCTTAGCCTATGTATAATATAGCATAATCGCCTACTTGTAAATATTAATACGTTGGACACTCTGACTTGAC
The DNA here is from genome assembly GCA_903919545.1 of uncultured bacterium. Taxonomy (GTDB): domain Bacteria; phylum Bacillota_I; class Bacilli_A; order Erysipelotrichales; family Erysipelotrichaceae; genus UBA2212. The sequence goes on from CAIXIN010000176.1 coordinate 9,709, forward strand.
TAAACTGAAACTGATGTCTGCAATTGTGAAACAACTGTTCTTTTCATTGGTCATTTTAAGCACTTGTATATACTTATCTAAGGCAGAAAGGGCTGAAAGGGGGGCAAAAATGGTGTTTCCCTCTTGCATCATCAATCTTAACTGTGCTTCATTAAAGGCTGTTCTTTCCTTATGAATCTCAGAAATATTCACCAAAATTTCATCATTTAGTGTGCCTAAAATCAACGCTAGATCATTGATTTCATTAGCATCTTCTAAGCCTATGATTAAAGGAAGATTCATATTCAACAAGAGTCTATGCGCATCCATAGAGATAAATTCACCTTGATCACTTAGCATTATAAGACCGGTATCTAATACAAGCAAGGCTACTCCCCTTTTCTCAATAAGTTCTATTCTAATGGTGTTTTGAGTCTCTAAAGATACTTGTCCACTTAAAACCAGATCTAATTTATTTAAGCGATCTTGAAGTTCAACAAGATCTAGTTCCCAAATCGATTGTGAATTACTAAGTTGAAGTTGTTTGAGGATTTCTTGTTTGGTTAAAAGATGATTACCACTAATCTCTATTTGATTTAAAGTACTAAGCGAGGTTTTAAGGTAAAGCGTTGATAAAAGCACTAAAGTAAGAGTCAATATAAAAACACTTAAACGTTTTAACCACCGAATACGTCTTAGTTGTTTTTTAAGTTTCTTTCGCTGATTGATTAATACATCAACAGGCTCCATTTGTGGACCACTTAGTTTGATTTCTTCAGTAGAGGCGATCCGTTCAAAAGGAGTTAGACGTTCATTGTCCATGAACCAATTCCAAGATCCATTGAATCATATCTTCAGCAGCATCACCTTTGGCAAGTTTTAGACCGTTAGTATGCATCTTTTCTAACCGTTGTGGATTGTTTATTAAGCCTTGTGCACGAAGAAAAAGAGATTGAGCATTAAGATCCTTCTCTTCGATCAATTCGCTTGCGTGGGCATCAAAAAGAGCTTTAGCGTTATGATATTGATGATTGTTTGGGACATAAGGACTAGGGATGATAATGGATGGCATCCCAAAGACAGCTAATTCAGCTGCCGTCGTTGCGCCTCCTCTACAGATGATCAAATCGATTTGAGACATCAAAGCCAGTTGATCAACATAAGGCGTAATAACGATATGTTTCATCACAGGAACTTTTTGTATAAAGTCTTCATAGTGTTTCTTCCCAGTTACATAGATTACTTGAATTTTTGCTTCACTAAATCTCATTAATGCTTCAGGTAAGATCGCATTGACAGACTCTGATCCCAAAGATCCCATAACGATCAATATCGTAGGATATTGTTTATTAAAGCCATAAGTCTTAACACAATCTATTTCAGTATGATGTTTCTTGATTTCATAAGTTCTAGGATTACCCAATAAACGTGTTTTATGTTTAGGGAATATTGAGAAGTTTGATTCATAAGCACACACGATTGCATCGACGGAACCCATCAAAACCTTATTGGCTTTCCCAACGATGGAATTTTGTTCATGTAGCATCGTTTTAATATGCAATGAATGAGCTGCCTGCATCACGGGTACACACACATAACCACCAAAGCCTATCACGATGTCTGGTTTTCTTTCTTTTAAAAGCTGTTTCGCTAATGTTTTACTTTTAAATAAAGCCACTAGAGCACTTACTTTTGCGAAAATTGATCCATTGAAGCCTTTCGCAGGTAATCCAATAAAATCAAAGCCTAAAGCAGGAATCTCAGTGGCTTCCATACGATCATTATTTCCAACAAAAAACAATTCAACACGAGGATCTTGATCTTTTAAAGCATGGGCTAAAGATACAGCGGGATAAATATGGCCTCCGGTTCCACCGGTTACGATACAGATTTTCATAGCTTACTCCTGTGTCAATTATATCAAAACCAAGCCCAAACTTCGAGGGGATAATGCTACAATATTGGTATGATCACTTATAAATGTTTACTCTTGGATCATGATGATACCATCGTTGATTCAACTCGAACGGTTCATTTTCCTGCTTTCCTCAAAACATTGAGTACTTTAAGACCGGCTAAAACAGATCTTACTTTTGATGCTTTTATTGAAATGTGTCATGAATTAGGATTTGAGAAGATCTGTGATGAGGTCTATCATTTTGATTCTGATGAAATGAAAATAGAATATGATATTTGGAAACAATACACCAAAGCCACTATCCCTGCCCCTTTTGATGGACTCAAAGAAATCCTACAGACATACAAAGATCAAGGTGGTAAGATCGTTGTTGTTTCTCATTCAGAAAGTTCTGAAATTCGACGAGACTACATCACTCATTTCGGCTTTGAACCTGATCTTATCTTTGGTTGGGAACTGGGATCTGCCTTAAGAAAACCCAATCCTTATCCAATAATCGAAAGTCTAGAGAAACTTCATCTTAAAAGTGAAGATTGTCTTGTTTTAGATGATATGAAACTGGGTCTAGAAATGGCTCAGTGTATGAATGTCGACTTCGCTTGTGCAGCTTGGTCTCATACCAATGAAAAAATAAGATCTCAAATGATCAAGTCATCTACTTATTATCTAGAAACTGTTCTTGATCTAAAAAAACTCATATTCAAATAAAATAGCCACTGTGTAGTGGCTATTTTTCAAATAGTGAATCTTGATGATGTATGCCTAAATGCTTATATGCCTTTTCAGTGACGACACGGCCTCGTGGGGTTCGATTTATAAATCCAATTTGAAGTAAGTAAGGTTCATAGACATCTTCTAAAGTCATGGTTTCTTCCTGAATAGAACTGGCTAAAGCTTCTAAACCTACAGGTCCTCCTTTAAATCGTTCAATAATGCCTCTTAAGTATCTTAGGTCGACTTCATCTAGACCTAACACATCAACTTTTAATTTATCAAGAGAGCTTTTAGCGATCTCTAAAGTAATGGTGCCTTGATGATGAACTTGGGCGAAATCTCTGACCCTTCTAAACAGTCGATTGGCGACTCTAGGTGTACCTCGACTACGTTGAGCGAGTTCTAATACAGCTCCTTCTTCTATAGGTGAACCTAATACTTTAGATGTTCTTCGTATGATCTGAGAGAGTTCTTCTACACTATAGTAATCCAGCTTAGATACGATCCCAAAACGATCTCTTAACGGAGCCGTTAAATCACCAGCACGAGTCGTTGCGCCTACTAAGGTAAAAGGAGGCAAATCTAAACGAATGGATCGAACGGAAGCTTCTTTACCTACTAAGATATCGATGACGTAATCTTCCATTGCTGGATAAAGGACTTCTTCGACTACTTTAGGTAAACGATGGATCTCATCGATGAATAAGACATCACCTGCTTCTAAAGTACTTAGGATAGCAGCTAAATCACCACTACGCTCGATAGAAGGTCCACTGGTGACTTTAATATGGGTCTTAAGCTCATTGGCTAAGATATGGGCTAAGGTCGTCTTACCTAAACCAGGAGGCCCATAGAGTAAGACATGATCCAAAGCTTCATGTCTTTGATTGGCAGCCTGTATAAAAACTTTCAGGTTCTCTTTGATGTGAGTCTGACCAACATATTCATCTAAGGTAGAGGGACGTAAACTAAGTTCCTCTTCTTCTGGTTCGATTTCAGCTGAGATGATTCTTTCCATTATTTTCCTTTACGGGCTAAAAGCTGTAGAGCCAAACGCATATAAGTTTCAGTATCTAATAAAGTTTGAGCATTAAGTTCTTTTAAAATGCCTTGAAGTTCAGCATTCTTATACCCCAAAGCTTTTAATCCTTCTAAAGCATCTTTTAGTTTATCATTGATGACTACTTCCTTATTGGCGACAGAAACAAGTTTTCCTTTAAGATCTAAAACGATTTGAGAGGCTGTTTTAGCACCTATGCCTGGCATTTGTTTAAGGGCAGCGACATCAGCTTGTTCAATGGCTAAAACCAAACGATCATAAGTAGAATAGGTCAACATCGAATTGGCAGTTTTACAACCTAAACCTTTGACACTGATCAACTTCTCAAACAAATCCAATTCTTTTGATTCTAGAAAACCATATAGACTTTGATCATCTTCTCGTATCATATGATAGGTATACAAAAAAACAGTCTCTTTTAAGTGAACTTTTTCTGGATGATTAAAATAGACTTTATACCCAACACCTTGTGTGTCGATGGTGATGTAGTCTGGGTTAATACTAAAAATAATACCTTTGATGAACGCAATCATGTCCTTATTATAACACAATAAAAAACTCTGATTTTACTCAGAGTTAGTCTAGATAAACAAATTGTAAGTCTTTGATGTAGACGAGGTCTCCATCTTTAGCTCCAGCTTTTCTTAATGCAACATCTACGCCCAATAGTTTCAATCGACGAGCGAATCTAACGGATCCAGCATCAGATTTGATGTCAGCCATAGCGAAGGCACGTTCGATATCATCACCTTTAAGCATCCATGTATGATCATCCATTCTTTGAATGGTAAATGGTACCTGTTCAACGAATTTATAAACCATCTCATCTCTTTGGGTTTCATTGAGAATGAATTCTGGTGTTTCTTTTAAGAGCTTAGCAACTTCGTATAATACTGGTTGAACACCCTCTGTAATCAAAGTGATCGTCTCATATACTTTTAGATCTGGATAAGTCTCTTGGAATCGTTTGAGATTTTCTTGAGCGTGTGGTAGATCCATCTTATTCGCAACGACCACTTGAGGACGTTCCGTTAAACGGAGTTGATATTGCTTGAGCTCATCATTGATGACTCGATAATCATTGACAGGATCTCTCCCATCTTCAGCACCCATATCAACGATATGGATCAAAACTCTACAACGCTCGATATGTCTAAGAAACATATGACCTAATCCTTTGCCTTGATGAGCACCTTCAATTAGTCCAGGTAGATCCGCTAAGACGAAAGATTCTGCGCCATTCACTTGAACGACACCTAAATTAGGCACCAAGGTCGTAAATGGATAAGCAGCGATCTCTGGGGTCGCTTTTGAGACTACCGATAGAAAAGTAGACTTCCCTACCGAAGGATAACCAATCAAACCAGCATCCGCTAAAAGTTTGAGCTCTAGTTGAAGTTCTTTTTCTTCTCCAGGTTCACCTTTTTCACTGAAGTCAGGGGCAGGATTACGGCTGGTCTTAAAATGAAAGTTACCTCGTCCGCCTCTACCGCCTTGTGCGATGACAACTTTTTGATCTAAACGAACCAAATCAGCGATAATAACATCGTTTTTTATGTCTTTGATGATGGTTCCAATAGGAACCCTTACGATAAAATCTGTGCCTTGTGCGCCATGGAACTTCTTATTAGAGCCATTTCCACCGCCTGAAGCTTCGATCAATTTATTGAATCGCAAATCCAAAAGGGTCGATTTATTGGTATCGACTTCGAAAATGATGCTACCACCATCTCCTCCATCTCCTCCATAAGGTCCACCTAATGGTTCATACTTTTCACGACGAAATGAGGTCATCCCATTACCGCCCGTTCCTGCTTTAACTTTTATTTTTACGCGATCTATAAACATTTTTTTCCTTTAAAAAAATCCCTAAAGGGATTTTTATGCTTGTGGGTAGACGGAAACTTTGGTTCTGACTTTTCCTAAGCGTTCAAATTTAACCACGCCGGAAATGGTGGCAAACAAGGTATCATCCTTGCCTCTGCCAACGTTTGTACCCGGATGGATTTTTGTCCCTCTTTGACGGTAAATGATAGAACCGGCGCTTGCGTATTCGCCATCCGCTTTTTTGGCTCCGAGACGTTTGGATTCTGAGTCACGGCCGTTACGGGTAGAACCTACCCCTTTTTTAGAAGCGAAGAGCTGAATATTTAAGATGAATTTCATAATTGCACCTCCTGTATGTGTACGTACTTGCCTTGAGTCTCCTCAAGAGTTTTTAACTGAATTAAGACTGCTTTTAGAATGTTTTGGACATCCTTGTTTTGACCTTCTTTGACAATGATGTCAATGATAGGATCATTCCCTTTCGTTAAACTAAGCTCACAAGCATCATGGACCAGAATGTCCAAAGCGTTTAAAGCGCCGGTGGTGATACTGCTGACAGAAGCACATACAAGATCTTCTCCCTTTAGAGCAGATTGTGCATGACCCTTAACAGTCATTCTGATGATGTGTTGATCTTTAAACGAAACAGAGATTTTGACCATGATTAACCTTCGATGGTTTCAATGATCAATTTGGTATACGGTTGACGGTGACCCTGTTTACGACGGGTCGAACCTTTTTTAGGCTTGTATTTGAAGATGATGATCTTCTTAGCTTTGCCTTGTTTTTCGACTTTTGCTGTGACCTTGGCGTCTTTGACATAAGGTGTTCCTACTTTGGTTGTCTTATTAGAGACGACCAATACTTTGTCAAAAGTAACGATATCGTCAGCTGACACTTCCAATTTCTCTACGAAAATGGCCATGCCGACTTCGACTTTAAGTTGCTTTCCGCCTGTTTCGATGACTGCGTACATGAATGTTCCTCCTTTTCTTGGTTTGAGACTCGCTAAATCGGGTGGTTTTTGAGGACACTTAAACCCTTATCATGCGGTTGCACCCCAAAAAAGGGATAACAACGTAGTCAGTTTATCACAATCGATGCCTTTCGTCAAACAAAACAAGTAAGTTAAACTAGATCCCTGCGATATAAAATAAAGCAGTTCTAATCAGAATAGGAATGAGTAATGCAGGTAATAGATTTGCGACTTTAAACTTAGATGCTCCTACCATATTGAACCCTAAAGCCATAATACATATGGAACCTACAGCAGTTAAGTCAGCAAGTAATTCTGGAGTTAAATAAGGTTGTATAAATCCAGATAATAAGGTCAATGTACCTTGATAAAGCACAACAGGAACTGCTGAGAATATAACTCCTACCCCAAAAGTAGATGCGAAAACGATAGAAGATATGAAGTCTAGAAGTGATTTCGTGTATAAAGTGATTTCGTTGTGTTGAAGTCCTGATTCCATAGATCCAATAATGGCCATTGCACCTACCGCAAATAAAAGTGTCGCAGAAACCAAGCCTTGAGCGAAGTTGCCAGAAGCATCTTTTGAGAAACGCTTCTCTACGGCTATGCCAAATCGATTGATGTGTCCATCAAGATCGATAAGTTCCCCGATGAAAGTACCTACCGCAATGGATACGATCAGAATCAAAAGATCAGTGGAAACAGTATTCCCATAATTGATAACGCCTTGGATTCCCAAGATGATAATGATGAGCCCTATAGCCCCAAAAAGCTTCTCACTAAAGGTTTTGATGATACTTTTTTGTAGAAATAGACCGATGAGACCACCAAGTGCGATCGCGAGTCCATTGACAATGGTTCCGTTCATAGCTTACCTATTAAAGATGGTGGCTTCAACCCTCATCGTTCCCTTTCCGTTTTTGACTGCTTCAACCAACACCGTTTTAGCTGGATGATCTTGACTGTGATGGATAAATGCACAGCGTTTGACCGTTAAGTGAGTTTCATGAGCTAAAATGAGCCAATCATGAAATCGTTCAACAGGTATGATTATAACCAATCTACCCTTATCCTTCAACAGTCGATTGGAATGAATCGCTAAATCTTTCAAACTAAGATCGATTTCAAAGCGTGCTTGAGCTTGAGTTGAACTAAAAGTATGATCATTTTTATAATAAGGCGGATTACATACAATCAAATCAAATAAAGCACTTTCGAATGTTTGAAGTGAAATCATTTTAAACTCTAGATTATTGAGTGCGTTTAAGTTTGCGTTTGATCGAGCTAAGGTAATCGCTGAATCGTTGATATCTATCCCTATGACTTGAGCTTTTGTTTTTGTTGCGGCAACTAAACTTAAGACTCCACTGTTGCATCCCGCATCTAAGACTCGATCATTCTTACGTACGTTCATAAACTCAGCTAAATGAACACTATCGGAAGTCATTTTAAAATCATCTTCATCTTGAATCAACTTTAAGCTACTGTTGGGTATATAATCAGTCATGAGATTTTGTCTTTTTTGAGAAAGGTAGGTTAAACCAGAAGGTAGAGCCTTCCTTTACTTCGCTTATGACTCCAAAATCAACCCCATGACCTTTTAATATGGCATTGGCAATGGATAAACCTAATCCAGTTCCGCCGATATTACGGGCATGATGTTTATCGATCTTATAGTATCTATCCCAAATATGAGGTAGATCTTCTTCTTTGATTCCTACCCCATGATCAGTTACTTCAAATCTAATGAATTCATCTTCCAATAGAATTTGAATGATGAGTTTATGATCTTCGCCTATGAATTTAATCGCATTGGAGATGAAATTAAAAATGACTTGTTGGATCTTGATCTTATCACCATTTACTATGACTTTTTCAGGGGTTAAGAAATCAACTTCGATCGAGTTAGAAATGATCAAAGCATCCATTAACTTTAAAACATGATTCGTTAAAGCAACCAAATCGAAATCACTACGATTCATACTTAAGACATTGGATTGAAGTTGAGAAAGTTGGGTCATATCTTTGACTAGAGCATCGAGGTGATCTACTTCATCTAGGATAACTCCGAGATTTTCTTCCCGTTTTTCTTTATTGTTTCCAGTAAGATCACGTATCATTTCAGCGTAAGCTTTGATCATGGTTAATGGGGTTTTGATGTCATGAGAAACATTGGCGATAAGATCTCGTCTTAACTCATCCATCTTTTTAAGTTCTTGACCTGTATGATTCAGAGTATTGGCCAATTCTGTGATCTCTTCAAATTCAGATGATTCAAAATGAACATCATAGTTTCCTTTAGCTAAACTCATGGCACTTTTCTTCATTAAAACGATTGGACTAGATAGTCTTCTAGCGATATAGAAAGCTAAAACTGTTGCCAAAAGAAAAACGAAAAATGTAACATATACAAATTGATTGGTGATGATCGATATGGTCGAGTCGATAGGATCTAAGGGTGTATTTAAAAAAATATAATAATTCCCAAAATCACCATGGACTTCCCTACCATAAAGAAGCATGTTCTGATCGATCACTTCATTGCGTAATTTAACGATCATTTCCCCATTTGTAGAATTCTTTAAGACATCAATGTATTCTGTGATCTTAGTAGATGAAGCCAATGCTTTCTCATTGAGAACACAGCCCAAGCCTAATGAATCCACTTGATAAAGCAAGACACTTTTACTGTTATAGACAAGACCACAAACGTTCTTTTTAACGGCTTCAATTTGGATCGACATCGTAAAATTGTCTTGGATGATTCCAACTTGTACTTTATCAGCAACGGCTCTTACCTGATTGACTTTCATGTCTTGATAGGTCGCACTGAGCAACACGATCTGAAAGATCCATAACATACCTAAAATACCCAAAGTTAGGGTTATAAAATAAAACCAAGTTCGAGTACGTATGTTATGCGAATTAAATTTCAAACTTATAGCCTACCCCTCTAACGGTTTTTACATATTCCCGATAGTTTTTTAAACTATGTCTTAACATCTTGATATGCGTATCTACGGTACGGTCATCGCCGAAGAAAGTATAGTTCCATACTTTTTCCAGTAGGACTTCTCGTGATAAGGCAATGTTTTTGTTTTTGATTAAATAAATAAGAAGCTCAAATTCTTTAGGGGTCATATTGATACGGACATCATCGATGTAGACATTTCGGGCTGCTTCATCGATCGATAAACCCTCAAAAGATAAAATAGTATTGGTATTGCTGACATGACGAGAGATAACGACATGGATTCTAGCCATAAGTTCTTTAGGGCTAAAAGGTTTGACCACATAATCATCCACTCCTAAATCAAAACCCAAGAGCTTATCGTATTCTTCTTGTCGAGCCGAAAGAATGATGATAGGAACATCTTTTATTTTCTTTATTTCTCGACAGGCACTGAAACCATCGACTTTAGGCATCATAATGTCTAAAACGACCACATCATAATCATTTTCTGTGATCTTTGAGATGGCTTCTAATCCATTTTCTGCTTCGTCGACTTCGTGATTGTTGGCCAATGCATATTCTTTGACGACTTTACGAATGTTGATTTCGTCATCTACGATAAGTATCTTTGCCATGTTTTACCTCGTTTATAGTGTAATCACTAAATGTGTCAATAATTTGGGTTATTCTGCTTTATCTAATAATTCAATCTTTTTTATGAATAAACTTCCTTCTTCTTCACAGTATCCTTCTATCATAACAAATATTCCTTTGATTAACTTATCACTCAAGCCATTATAGAGATTAGGCATCAAGACCCCACTACATTCACTGGATTCATCACTGAGACTTAAGAAAGCCATGAGATCACCTTTCTTAGTGCGATGTTGCTTGATTCCCTTGATCATACAAATAAGCTTTACATGGCTCTTATTGGGTTGTAGAGAAAGGATATTGCTGGTGATCTGATATTGTTGTTTGATGTGGAATAAAGGATGATCACTGAGATAGAAACCTAAGACCAACTTCTCTCTTTCAGCTTTTTCCAAAGGATTCTCTTTGATTTTCAAAATCTCTGGAGTCATAACTAAACCTAAGTCGATTCGAGTCTGATCCTTGCCTTCAATCTTAACCAGATCTGCATATTGGTATGCTTCATCTAAAGAAGCTAATAGAGATTTACGATTATAACCAAACTCATCGAATGAACCCGCATCGATCAATGCTTCTACACTGGCTCTAGAAAACCGATGGGTATTGATACGGGCTACAAAGTCATGGAAACTTGTAAATAGACCCAATTCTCTTTCATTGAGGATCTCTCGACAAGCAGCTCCTCCTACACTGCGAATAAGAAGAAGTGGTAAGCGAATGCCTTTAGAGGATAACTCATAGACCTCAGTCGATTCATTGATCGAAGGAGGTAAAATCGATACGCCATGTCCTTTCGCTTCTTCTAGATATTGGCTTGTTTTTTGTTCACCACCAATAACTGAACTTAATAATGCCGCATAAAACATACTAGGATAATTGGCTTTTAAATAAGCCATTTGATATGAAATCATCGCATAAGCGACTGAATGAGATTTATTGAATCCATAATTTGCGAATTTGAAGATCAACTCATACAGTTCAACTGCAAGGTCTTGAGTTCTTCCCTTCTGTAGACATCCATCTATGAATTCTTGTTTTAAACTTAAGAGCTTCTCTGGATCTTTCTTACTCATGGCTTTTCTTAATAGATCGGCTTTGCCTAAAGTAAAACCTGCCATTTTTTGTGCAACCTGCATGATTTGTTCCTGATAGATCAAGATTCCATAAGTATCTTCAACGATGGGTTTAAGTTCAGGATGTAGATAATGAATGGATGAGGCATTTTCTTTGGCTTTTATGTAAGCAGGGATATTCTCCATAGGACCAGGTCTAAACAAGGCTATGGTCGCTACGATGTCTTCAAAACGAGTGGCTTTCATTTGTCTTAAGAGATTCTTCATCCCATCAGATTCAAGTTGAAAGATACCTACAGTATCGACTTTTCGACAAAGTTCTAAAGTCTTAGGATCATCAAGGGGTATCTTAAGTATTTCAAGATCGATATTGTGATGTTTCTTGATCAATTTAACGACTTGATCGATGATGGTTAGATTACGTAACCCTAAAAAATCCATTTTAATAAGACCTAAAGCTTCTAGATATTCCATTGTGTATTGGGTAGAAACCATATCAGATTCAACTTGAATCAAAGGAACGATCTCAGAAAGATCGACCCCAGACATAACCACTCCAGCAGCGTGAGTTGAGATATGACGAGGTAACCCTTCTAAACCCAAAGCAATCTGAAATAGCTTAGTATATCTAAGATCAGAATCTATCAAATTATTAAATCGAACATTTGATTCATAAGCTTCTTTTAAAGTAATCTTAATCGCAAAAGGAATGGCTTTTGATAAGGTGTCTAATTCTCGAACTGAAATATCCATGACCCTTCCTACATCACGCAAAACTTGTTTAGCCGCTAAAGTTCCAAAGGTTGAAATATGAGCGACATGCGTATTCCCATATTTCGCACAAACATAACGTATGACTTCATCACGACGATCATCCGGAAAATCTGTATCGATATCTGGCATAGAAATACGCTCTGGATTTAAAAAACGTTCAAACAAAAGATTAAATTTTAAAGGATCGACATGGGTTATTCCTAAACAATAAGCCACAAGTGATCCGGCTGCGCTTCCTCTTCCTGGCCCAACATAGATTCCACTTTTCTTCGCGTAAAGAATAAAATCCCATACGATCAAGAAATAATCTTCATAATGCATCGATACGATGATGTCTAACTCTTCTTTTAAGCGTTGTTTATAAACACTTGGGATCTTAATACCACATCGTTTGGTTAAACCTTGTAGACACAATTGGGTTAAATATTGTGCCGTTGATGTTCCACTAGGGGTCTCAAAACGAGGCAGAGCAGTCTTATTTTGAATGAAACTTACTTGACAACGATCTGCGATAAAATCTGTATTAATAAGATCTTGAGGATCATATAGATCCTTCATTTCTACAGGATCCAACATATATCGATAAGGCATCTTTAATAAGCGCTCATCTTTGAGATTCATTTGTAGATCGATGGCTCTTAATACACGATAGATCTCCTCATCGTCACTACCCGCATAATAAACTTGATGTAGCGCTACACTTTTGATTGTAGTTTTTGAGATTAATTTCTTAATGGATGTATTTGTTTTTTGATAAAAAGCACTCTCTTGTTTGGTGATCCCTATCCATAAGAAAGGCAGAGTCATTGATAAGTCTTGAATGATATCCTGTAGAGCGTTTGTATCTTCCCTTAAGAAAGAAGGCTCAAACAAAGCATTTACACTAGGAAGTATAAAGAATACATCTTCTTTCGCTAAAACAAGGTCTTGGATATGAAGTGGTGTTTTACTTGTATTTAGTTGACTTGAAAACTTGATTAGCCAACGATAACCATTGTTATTTTTAGCTAAACATACGATATTACAAGTTGTTTCTTGGTAAAGTAGATCTAATTCAACACCAATAATGGGATGAAGTCCTTCTTTTTGAGCTTCCAACATAAATTCAGGCACTGCAGACATGCTTAAACGATCTGTCAACGCAACAGATGTATAACCCAATGATTTCGCTTGCTGTACCAGTTGCGGTATACCCATGGTACCTTGAAGCAGTGAGTAGGCACTGCGAACCATCAAATGAGTGCTCATAAACGTACTCTCATTATACATTAGTCATCAAAAAAAAGAACAGTTTAACTGTTCTTAGTAATCGTAGGCACTATTGTCGAAAGTAATCGCTGGTATAGTTTTTTCTGTGCTCTCATAGTAATGAATGTTTACAGTATCCCCAACCTGAGTTAATACAGTTTCTGGACTTAAATCAAATGGAACTACATACAAATGAGTATCCCCTTCTAATGTGATGTAATACTGTGTATCCCCACCACTGATCGCAGAAGCAATCTTCGTTACGACTCCACTGACTGATTTCTCTAATTCAACAGCGGACTCTAAGATTCCAGCAGCGATTAATTTCTTAATGTAATCTGCTTTGGCTTCAACCAAGGTGGTTCCTACCCCAACGACAGAATAATCAGTAACAGAAACCAAGGCAAACATCTTTACTAAACCTTCTTGATCTTTTAAAGACATAAAGTAACTAGGTTCACCTTCTACATTCAATAAAACTGGGAAAGTAGAAACATAACCTAAATGTTGAACAGCACCTTGAGCTGAGCTCATCGCTGAGCTTTCATCTGCACCACCTACACGATAGAAATAGGCTGCTTTTGTTTTGAGATTGATAAGCGAGAATCCTACGATGGATTGATCTGCACCAGCTGAAGTCATCCCAGAAAATACATAGGTTTGACCTTCGATAGAAATATAGTTAAATCCATCCGTTGTTTGAATGACATCTTTACGTCCAAAGATCGTATTGAACCAACCATGGACATAATAGCCCCAATTATCGACTTGGAACCAAGCCAAACTAACAGGTTGTACACGATCTACCCATGATGGGATGGATGCTAAATCGTATTTATTCATTTCTCCAGTAACTGAGTCAACAACGATGACCCCTTGAGCGTCCCATCCACTAAAGAAACCAATCTTAGGCTCAATGATGGATATAACATAATAAGGATGACCAGAATTATCGATCTCAAATGAGAAATCATCGAGGATTTCCGTTCTATAGGTAAAGCGAACATGTCTAAGAAGGTCTTGGTCGAAGAAAGCGGACGGTGAATAGATCATTCCTTTATCCAAGGTGACTAAAGACACATCATTGACATCTCTAACGTTGACTTTGACATATCCAGGAATGCCTTCACCTTTATTCTCAAACCATTTAAAAAGGTCTTGATAATCTAATGGAGATACACGGTATACATTGTCTAATACACTGATAAGGGTATAGTCTAGGTTGATATTGTATTGTGAGCCTAATCCTTGGATCTTGCCCATTTGTTTATCACCTAGTTGCTTAGCGGTTTCATAATCAACGATAGGTATTTTATCATAGCTCACTAAATTGAAATCATCAGAGAAGTTACCTGATTCAGTCAGATTGATTTGATTTCTAAAAGCATCTGCGTTCAAGATTTCAGATCCTAATAATGACATCACGATGACAAATCCAACAATTACTCCAGCTACTGTTAATGATCCAAATGCGAATTTCGTAAACTTACCAGTAAAGAAAACACTTAAGAAGGCAAACAAACCAAAATAGAAAGCAAAAAGGAATAATGTTTCTATGGAATGGATGTTGTAAGCAGGTAAAGATAAATAGTCAGCTACTATAGCAAATATTACAGTAGCAAACAAAGACATGAGTAACCCTTTAATGGTCCCTGTCCTTTTTTTCTTCATGTTTACATAGTACGGGTTAGCTGATCTTCTGGTCATGTAGTCTCCCTTTGAGGTCATGAATGACGCTCTGTATTTCACCTAAACTAAGATTCTTCACGGCTGCAGCCAATCGATGGCCACCTCCATTATACTTTATCGCTATATCATTTATCGTTACATTTCTAGAACGGATCGAACCATTGTATAAATGCTGGTTTGGGACTTCTTGTTGAACAAAGAGGACCCATATTTCATATTCGCGGACTAATCCTAGATCATTCACATGTTCTTTGGCCATATTAGGTGTGATACCACACACTTCTGTTAACGCTTTAGTAACGATCGCATAGATCAATCCTTCATCAACGATGGCTAAATTTCTCAATTGATTGACAAATTTAAATTCATTTTCATCGATAAGATATAACTCTT
This sequence comes from uncultured bacterium, assembly GCA_903919545.1. Lineage (GTDB taxonomy): Bacteria > Bacillota_I > Bacilli_A > Erysipelotrichales > Erysipelotrichaceae > UBA2212. The sequence continues at coordinate 24,967 of CAIXIN010000176.1, forward strand.
CATTGATTTTAGGTAGATCAAGATGGCTCTTAGCTAAGTAAGCTGCATTTTCTAATGTAGAATAGGTAACATTCGATGTCGAGAAATTCAGACTATCAGTCAATATTCCCATATATAAGTATTTCGCAGCCTTTGAACTGATGGCTTCATCGAGCATAAACTCTTTAATCAAACCAGCGATGACTTCAGAAGTACTAGAAGCTTCTTCGATGACGATCTGATGTTGAGCATAAGCTTCTCCTAAAGGATGATGATCGATCTTTAGGCTCATTTTAGCACTAGAGAAACGTTGATCATCGATCCTGGCTGCATTAGAAGTATCTAATATAATCGAAAGAGATGAACTGATCACACTGTCCTCAACGAGATCATAAGCTTCAAATAGTTGTGGTTTAACCCCAACATGTTTACCCAATGCATAAATAGCCTTATTGGGAAAAGTTTCTTTAAGCCATGTGACAAGACCCCATTGCGATCCTAAAGCATCAGGATCAGGATTTTGATGACGAAATACAGTGATGACGTCATATTTTTGAATCAGTTCATAAAACAAAGACACTTTAGAGGCCTAATATTCTTAATGTATCTTGAGCGATAACAAGTTCTTCATTGGTAGGTACGATCCATACCGAAGTTTTACTCTTATCATCACTTAAACAAACTTCTTTACCACGTGTTTTTAAGTTGAGTTCACGATTAAGATTGATACCCATAGCTTCGCTTACGCGATCGATAATGGCTTCTCTTACCTTGACATCATTCTCACCTAACCCACCTGTGAATACCATTGCATCGACATGGCCTAATTGAACAAAATAACTACCAATTGTTTGAGCAACTCTATTGGCATAGAGATTACGAGTCAAGATCGCTCTAGGATTGCCCGCAGTAATCCCATTTTCAATGTCTCTGGCATCACTTGAAATACCACTGACACCCAACATACCTGATTTTTTATTTAGAATATCAATGATGGCTTCAGCACTTTTATTCAATTTGCCCATTAAGAAGGTAATGATCGCTGGATCGATATCCCCAGAACGCGTTCCCATCATAATACCCGCTAAAGGCGTAAATCCCATCGATGTATTAACCGATAATCCACCTTTAACTGCAGCGATAGATGCCCCATTACCTAAATGACAAGTAATGACATTGATGTCTTTTGCATCTTTATTCATGAGTTGAGCGACTCTTTGAGATACATAATAATGCGATGTCCCATGGAAACCATAACGACGGATCTTATACCTTTCATAATATTCATAAGGAATTGGATATAGATAGATGTCGTCTTCCATGGTTTGATGGAAAGCAGTATCAAAGACAGCAACATGGCGTGCATTTGGTAATTCTTTCTTAAAAGCTCTAAATCCTACCAAATTGGCTGGATTGTGTAAAGGTGCCAATTCCGCTAAAGCTTCAACCGCTTTTTCAACATCCGCATCGAGTTCAACTGAAGCAGCATACACTTCGCCACCATGAACAACTCTGTGTCCTACGCCTTTGATATCTTCTAAAGAATCAACGATCTTATGTTTAATCAAGGCTTCAAGAACCAAGGCTACAGCGACTTTATGATCTGGGATAGATTGGGTAAAGGTTACTTTCTCTCCATTGAATTTTATTGTGAATACACCGTCGGATAATCCAATACGTTCAATAATTCCACTGGTTAAGACCGTTTCTTCAGGCATAACGAACAATTGAAACTTAAGCGAACTGCTTCCTGCATTTACTGAGATAATTTTTGTCATTTGGGCTCCTTTTGATCCAAATCGTCTATATTTTGGGCGATTTGAGTGACGATATCGTTATTTAGTGCACGTAAGGCATCGATTTGAGTCTTACGTAATAGGTATTTTTCAACCAGATGTAATTTGGATTCATATTCTTCTAGTAATTGTTCAACACGTTTAAGGCTCTCATGAACTGCTGCTCGACTATTTTGAGTATGATCTGTTATTTCCGACAAAGAGAGATCTTCATAGAAATGAAGTTCTGCGGTAGATCGTTGATGATCAGTCAATAACTCTTTATAAAAGTCTAAGAGATAATTCATTCGATCTGTTTTGATCATGTGAGTTCCTTAATGATGCTGTAGATGAAGGCATCAGGATCAAATTCAACGAGATCATCTAATTTTTCTCCTAATCCAATATAAGGAATAGGAAGATCTAGCTTTTGACTTAGTGCAACCAAGATACCACCTTTAGCAGTACCATCCAGTTTAGTACATAAGATCCCATTAATGTTGATCAACGCTTTAAAGCTTTCCGCTTGTTTTAGTGCATGTTGACCTGTAGAACCATCTAATACCATCCATGTAAATTCAGGTGGTGATCCGTGTATCTTGGTAATGACACGATTGATCTTCGATAACTCTTCCATCAAGTTGACTTTGTTTTGTAGTCTTCCAGCGGTATCAATCAATACGATGTCTGTGTAGTGCTCTTGGGCATAACGTAAGCCATCGACGACGACACTACTGGGATCCGCATTTTCTTTACCAGAAATACACGGGATATCTAAACGGTCACTCCATGTTTGAAGTTGTTGAACGGCTGCAGCTCTAAAAGTATCTGCAGCAATCATGACGACCGATTTGCCTTGGGCTTTGAAAGAATGGGCTAATTTCGCAACGGTGGTTGTTTTTCCTGAACCATTGATCCCAACGATTAAAAATACATTGGTTCCTTCTTTCAAAGTGAGCTCATACGATTTGAAGGATTCACGCATTAACTGGGTTAATCCTTCGATTAATTCCTCTGTTTGTGTAAGAGAAAGGTTTTTTGCTTGTTTTTTTAGATCTCGAATCAATTGAGAAGCGCATTCTACCCCAAGATCACTTTTTAATAGTACATCATTGATTTGGGCATATACCTTTTCATCGATAAGCGGCGATCCTTTTAATAGGATCTTTAGTTTAGAGCCAAAACCGACTTGAGTTCTTTCAAAACCACTCACATATTGATCTGTTGTTTTTGGTTTTAGTCGATTTTTTAAAGCACTGAAGAAACTCATGATTTAACTTCCTCTTCGATCATCTTGACAGCTTCTGTCAATTTGACCTTCAACATCTGACTGACTCCAGAATTCCCCATCGTGACTCCGTATAAGAGATCACATTGGGCCATCGTACCCGGTCTATGGGTAACGACAAGAAACTGAGTCTCACGACTGAATTGTTTAAGATAACGCGCAAAGCGATCAACATTGGATTGATCCAAAGCGGCTTCAATTTCATCAAAGATGCACATTGGAACATGTCTTGCCTTTAAGATCGCAAACAAAACACTGATGGCGATCAGACTCTTTTCGCCCCCAGAGAATAAACGTATGTTTTTGATTGCTTTGCCTGGTGGTTGGACATGGATATCGATCCCTGAATTCAGTTTATCGTTAGGATCTTCTAAAGTTAAAGAAGCTGTGCCTCCCCCAAACATGGTTGAGAATACTCCAGGTAGTTCCTTATTTATCTTATCCATCATCGCACTGAATTGAGTAACCATGACTTCATCGAGTTCAGCGATAAGTTTTAAAATCTTATCTCTGCTTTCAGAGAGTTCATCATATTGTTTCTTTATGAATTCATATCGAGTATTGACCTCATCGAACTCCGCAGGCGCATCCATATTAACGTTGCCTAGATTTTCAATATCTTGTCTTAAGGTCTTAACTTCTTCCTTAGCCAATTCAATATCGCTTTCTTTATGCGTTTGTAAGGCAAACTCATAGGTCAATTGATATTCTTGGCTCAAACGAACCATTAAATTTTCGATGTTGGTTGAATTGCGAGCCAATTCCAATTCAATATCTCGCTTTTGGATCTGTAAAGTATTGAGTTCACGACGTTGTTGACGCATTTGTTGATCTTTGCGTTCACTTTCAGTCCCTACTTTTAATCGTGATTCTCGATGTGTTCTGAGTTGAAGATTGATACTATCACGAGCGGAATAGGCTTTATTCAATAAGGTAATTAAATCATCTTCAGGAGTTTCTTGGGTTGATCCATTAGGGATCAAGGTATTAAGATCACTCTTTAATCGATCAAACTTAGCACGTTTCGCATCCAGTACTGGTTCAAGTGAAGCCATAGCGATACGTTTATCAACCAACTGGATCTCATTTTCAGTTTTCTTGATGGCCATTTCTTGTTGAAGTTGTTGACGCGATTGTAAAAGTTGATAACTAGATGCCACTTGCGTACTTAATTCATTAAATTCTTTGAGTAAGGTTAAAGGAGAGCCTGTGTCTTTTTGTTTACCACCGGTCATCGATCCACCTTTATGAATGACATCGCCTTCCAAGGTAACCAGTTTATAACCATAATTTAGTAAAGACGCCAAATGATTCCCAACTTCTAGATCCTCAACCACTAAAACATTGTTTAAAAGTGCCATACTGACAGGTTTAAATTTATCTTGAGTTTCGATGAAGGCACTTGCGACACCTAGATAACCTTTGGTATTTTGACAAATAACTTCGTCTTCTTTACGTAATCCACGACTTTGAAGAACCGTCATTGGTAAGAAGGTCGCTCTACCTGATTCATTTTTCTTTAAGAATCCAATCGCATGACGGGCTGAACTTTCATCTTTGGTGATGATGTTAAACATAGCCCCACCTAATGCCACACTGATGGCTTCTTCATAACCACTAAAAGGTGTCAAGAGTTGAGATACAACTCCATAAACACCCGCTAAACTCTGTTGGGCATTTAAAACTGCTTGAACCCCTGCTTGAGTCATAAAAGGTCTTGCTTGTAAGTTTTTAACAACTTCTAGTCTATTTCTTAAACGTTGAGTAACGACTGTACTTTCATCAACCAAAGCGTTTTGATCGATCAATTGACGATTAAGTTCTAGATTATGGTTGTTTAAGGATTCCATATCTAAAACCAAGGCATCATAACGTTGTTGACGATCCTCATACTCTTGTTTAGCTTCTTGTAAAAGTTGTCTTAACTCAACGCCTCTTTGTTCAGAATTCCCAACTTCAACCGTATATTTACGTTTTTCATCGATTTCGATCTTACGTGTTTCTAATGTTTGAATCTCATTGATCAGTTTTAATAGATCAGTTTGAGCTTCATGGATCAAATGATCCAACTGATGAAGTTCTGACTTAGCCAACATCGTAGAATTCTCATTGATTTGAATAGAAGCCTCTAAAACTGCTTCTTTGGATTGTAAGTTAAAGAGCTCTTTATTGGCGTCTTCATCGAGTTTCTTAAATCGAGAAATCATCGTCGTTAAGACAGCGATTTCGATTTCTTGTAGACGTTGTTTCTTTTCCGCATAAATGACGGCTTTTTGGGCAGCTTTTTTTAAGGGTAAGACCTGTTTTTGTAATTCTAAAAAGATATCGTTCATACGTTCAAGATTAGATTGAGTATGTTCAAGTTTATTTAAGGCTTCTTTTTTTCTTTTCTTATATTTAGATACACCTGCAGCTTCTTCGAAGACACTACGTAATTCTTCAGGTTTAGCTTCAGCGAATTCTGTGATGGATCCTTGAGATATGATACTCAAAGAGTCTCTTCCAATTCCACTGTCCATCGTTAAATCTAAGATATCTTTTAAACGACAAGGCGCTTTGTTGATGAGGTATTCCCCTTCAGCATTTTCTCTATGTAAACGTCGCGTGATTTCAACTTCATCATAAGGCAATTCAAAAATCCGTTCTGTGTTGTCAAAAACTAACGTGACTTCCGCCAAGTTAACCTTACGTCTGGATTCACTTCCGGTGAAAATAACATCGGTCATATTGGAACCACGCAAAGACTTTACGCTTTGCTCGCCCAAGACCCATCTGATCGCATCAGTGATGTTGCTTTTCCCACAACCATTTGGTCCAACGATACCGCTGATGTTACTGTCAAAGGTAATGTTGACTTTATCCGCAAATGATTTAAATCCTTGGATTTCAATACGCTTTAAAAACACGGCGGTCCTCCATTGTCATTAGATAATTATAGCTTATAGAAGCACAAAAAAGAAGAGCTTTGGTGCACTTACAGTTTTATTTTACAGTGGATGACTTTCCCAAGGATTCGAATGGGTTTGGTTTCACATTCTTCCTGAGTATAGATCATGGCTTGATACTTAGGATTTTCTGGTTTAAGGATCAATTTATCTTCTTCATAAAAGACTCGTTTTATGGTTGCTTCTTCACCAACCAAGATAACTGCGATGGATCCATTTTCTACTTGATCTTGACGATGGACATAGACTAGATCTTCAGGATAGATTCTCGCATTGATCATAGAATCACCTATGACTTCTAAATAGAAGTTTTCTTCTAAAGAACCTTCTTTTTCATCGACATATTCTAATCCTTTAAATTCTTGAGAAGCATATCGAAGAGGACCTCCTCTTACAGTTCCTAAGATAGGTATCGCTACTCTACGTTCAGTGCTCATCAACTCTTCAACCGATATATGATAAAAATCAGCCAGTTGAGTCAAGATCTTAGTGGGTGGTAAAGATGAGCCATCTTCCCACTTCTGGATCGTGGTAAAGGATTTATATCCAAAATGAAAAGACAGATCTTGTTGAGATAGACCTCGTTCTTTTCTAAGTTGTTTTAGTTTTTCGTGCAAGCTGATCATGACAGAATCTATTATAAATGAAACTTGAATAATTTTCAAGTAGTACTTGATACTTGAATTATTTTCAAGTAAAATAAAGGTATAGGAGACCCCCCCATGGACAGAGTCATATTACATTGCGATTTGAATAGTTTCTATGCCTCAGTGGAATGTTTGCATCATCCAGAATACCGCAATGTCCCTATGGCGGTAGGTGGTGATGTTGAGAAACGTCACGGCATCATCTTAGCGAAGAATCAATTGGCCAAGAAAGCAGGTGTTACCACAGGCGAAGCTTTGTGGCAAGCTTTACAGAAATGTCCTGATCTCATTCTGGTAAAACCTAATTTTTCTCACTATCTACGTTTTTCGAGAATGGTGAGAGCCATTTATGCAGATTATAGTGATAAGATCGAATCATTTGGAATCGATGAAGTCTGGATCGATGTTACCGAAAGCATCCATCTTTTTGGGACTCCTAAAGCTATAGCGGATACCATTAGAGAACGAGTAAAACTTGAATTAGGGGTAACCATCTCTGTAGGAGTTAGTTTCAATAAAGTCTTTGCGAAACTGGGCTCTGATTATAAGAAACCAGATGCAACCACCGAAATCACTCGCGAAAATATGAGAGAGATCGTTTGGCCTCTTCCTATAGAAGATCTGCTTTATGTCGGTAGAGCCACCACTCAGAAGTTACATTTACTTGGGATCTATACCATTGGTGATTGTGCAACAACAGAAGTCGCTGTATTGAAACGTCGTTTAGGTAAATGGGGAGAGGTTTTATGGCGTTTCGCTAATGGAGAAGAAAACAGTGTTGTTTCTGTCCAACACTACGAGCCTTTGGTTAAGTCGATTGGGAATTCTACGACCTGTCCTCGCGATCTACGGTCGCTTCAAGATGTGAAGATTGTAACCTATATCTTAGCGGAAAGTGTCGCTGCTCGTTTAAAAGAAGCCCATTTAATGGCCGGCGTGATCAGTATTGGGGTCAGAGATATCCATCTCAAAGGTTTTACTCGTCAAATCAAACTGAGCCAAGCCACCCATCTTAGCGATGATATCGCTCAAGCAGCGATGGGACTCTTCGATAAAAACGTTGACTTCACGACGCCTTTACGCAGTATCGGTGTCAAAGCAAGCGATCTTAGTGTGATGGAACTTCCGGTTCAATTGGATCTCTTCACTGATCAAGTTGCCCATCAAAGAGCACTTAACCTCGAAAATACCATCGATGTGATTCGCGAACGCTATGGATTCAACAGTGTTCAGCGCTTGATGATGAAAGAGGATCCCCTACTCTCTCAATTCAATCCCAAACAGGATCATGTCATCTTTCCAGAATCATACTTTAAAGGATAACCACTATGGCAAAAAAAATATATGTCGATGTCATCTTACAACATAGCAAAGAAGGGCAGATCAGACCATTGGCCATCGTATGGGCGAATGGTGTAAAATATACGATAGATAAGATCACTCAGGTCACACGCGCTGCATCTACGATTGCAGGAGGAACTGGGATTCGTTATACCTGTTATATCCAAGGACAAGCACGCTATCTTTTTTTAGAAGAAGACCGTTGGTTTATTGAAAGCAAAGGACAAGGAGTTTGATATGTGTGGAAGATACCTATTTAAACAAAACGACGATGAAGAACTACATGATTGGATCCAACAACTCAATCTAAGCGATACTCACGATCTTTCATTAGGAGAAGTCTTCCCTTCTCAGAAAACGATTGTCCTGAGTGCTCCAGGCACCCCAATGATCATGCGTTGGGGACTTAAAAAATGGGATGACAAAGGCCTAATCATCAACGCTCGTAGCGAAAGTGTTAAAGACTCCCCTTTCTTCAAGGAACATCTTAACTATCGACGTTGTTTGATCAAAGCGGATGCTTTCTTTGAATGGGATAAAAATAAACAAAAGAATCTAGTCTCTGATCCATCTTCAAAACCTCTTTATATGGCAGGTCTTTATGATGACAGTACCGAGATTCCTACCTTTGCGATCTTAACGGATGAAGCTGAAGGAGATTTTAGAAAAATACATACTCGTGTTCCATTGTTTATCCCAGAAGCTTATCTTCAGAGATACATCGATGATGGGGCCAGTTTACTTGAAGATTTCAGAAATTTAAAACAAATCGACTTGATTTACGAAAGCCAAGCCGCACAAATTTCCTTGTTTTAATGAAAATCACCTTGATTTTTGTGCTTGTGGTAAAATAATAGTAATGAGAAACAACAAAGCCATTAGTAAAATCGTATTTAAACTCAGCATGATTACTGTTTTGACTGTATCACTTTTAAGTTTGGGTTTTTATGTAAGAGGATTGATTGAAAACATTAAAGTTGATCCTGATCCAGAACCAGAGCAAACCTACACCGTTACACTCAACGACTATAAAGTCTATCAATTTATGGATGTCCAATATGATTTCATTATGGCCAATGTTACAATCACCAGTAATAAAGCCCTGAATCTATCTCAAAATCCATACACCAGTTCAGAAAACATCAATCTAGCAAATACATCAGAATATACCACCTACTTACAAAACCAAGGATTTGATTTAAAATGTCCATTACCTGAGTCCTCAACTGAATTGACCCAAACCGCATGTTTGTTTATTCCAGTCGTTAATCGATCATTAAATGAATTGATCCTCAAAGTCTCAATCGATCGAATCTACAACTTGTCTTTCAATTTAAATGAGATCTCGCATGCGGGAACTCGCGAAATGTTAGGTGTTGAAAATCAATTGCCTGACTACACAGCCACCATCATCGATAAAAGTCTTGTAAGTGTTCATTCATTTTATACCCTCAAAGAAAACGGGGACCATGATGAAGTCGTTTTTAGTTCTCAAACCCAGATTTTCGGATTCCAAGTTACTTTAGAAAACAATACAACTGTTCCACTAAATATAGAAAGTGCCTATATTATTATTGATGGGAAAGGTACATTCCAATCTGTTGATTCAAGTTATTTAAATGATGAATACATCCCAATGATTGGACTAGAATTCACTGGAATGAAAACTGCCTATTTGTTTATGGATATTACAGATGAGACCATTGATCTCTATAGTTTACAAAATGAGACAATTCATGTGTTTATAAAAGTCAGTACAAACAATTCCTTTATTGAGATTGTATTTCTTGGTGATACACAGTGAGAAAATACGTAGTTTCACTTCTACTAGTGATCAATATCATTTTGCCCAATCCAAAAGCAATAAAAGTAAATGCTTTAGATTGTTCGCCAAACAATTTTTCTGTTGATATCGTCGATGGTGTAAATGCGAATCTAAATATAGGATGTTTTGTTTTATCTGAGAATGGCTATACATCCGCTTTGGAGGTGTTTGAAGCCAAAAAAACCGAGTTATTGAATTCAAACGATGTCATTAAACCGAATGTAACTATATCGATTACCTATAGTGGTGATAACCCTGTAACAGCTTTAGTTGAAAGTGGTTACTCAAAAATTATTCAAGCAGATAGAGCTATGGCATACTCTCAACCATACTATAGTGATACTGATGGCACCATGAACATATATACTTCTGGTTCATTATCTACAGCATATACATATATGAATGCTAGAAATCCCCTTTTCTATTTTTCCACTTTCAAAAGAACCACCCTTGTTGACAAAAATGATCCAAGTTTAACAATATCAAGTTTTTCTGTTGAAATATCTGTTAATGGAGCTAAAGGCTTTGTTAAAGCATCGGAAGTCCAATTTGTTCCGTTAGTATATGTCGAGAAAAAATTATATTTTACTAAATATGATTTCTATAATCCAGATCCTAACAATCCATTACTAAAATTTCAAACTAAAACAATAATACCAAAACAAACTTACTACACAGTTGTTGATGTAGATAATGTTATTAATCGTTATGGAACTTATTCTCAACCTATACATCAATTATCTCAAATTGTTACTTTAGCAAATTCATCTACTTCAACGTTTCCTATAGGAAAAGCTCCAGAATGGTTACCAGTTGGTACCTATTATAGTCAAGATGGAATAACTTTTTACTATGATATAGATCTTAAAAAACCGATTTATTATCCAAACACGACCGTTATTGCTCACTATTACAACTACTATGCGTATAATAATTTGCGCTCAAAAACGCAATACTCCTATAGTGATTTAGATGCTTATTTAGCTTACTATATTAGTGTAAATCCAAGAGCAGATTTGGCCCCAAGTATGCTATTTAATAACAATCAAATACTAATAAATTCGCAGGATATTTACGGTGTTAATGCGGTATATATACTTGCTTTAGCTGGTCAGGAGAGTAGTTTTGCTAGAAACTACAAAGCACAAAACCAAGCTAACTTTACCCCTTATGCAAATCAAATAGTCAAAAATGCGACTACATTGGAACCGATTAACTATACTGTAACTACTTACTGTAAGTACTTTCCATCAAATTCATTTAAATCTCTTTCAAGTGGTGTTATAAAAACCTATTCCTGTACTGATGCTATTTTGCCTCTTGGTTCATCAATTATACTAGACTTGACACTCGAATCACCAATCAATCTGAGTGTTGATCATTTCTGCAAAATTTATACAGGTGATTACGATAAATATGCAGATGAGATTAATGTTATCCATTATTGTAAAGGTTTGAACAATCTTTTCGGAATTGGTGTTTATGATGATGGCTCTAGTCCAGGAAACGGATTCGCTTCTACTCAAGCTTGTGTTGATTACTTAAATGGGTCTTTATTAAGAGGTTATTTCAACTATCAAAACTATAAATTTTACGCGACAAATATTGGCAATAAAGGCGCTAGCATAAATACTAAATATGCTTCTGATCCATGGTGGAGCACAGGAGTAATAAGATATGCATATTATATTGATAGATATCTTGGATTTCACGATTACAATTCTAATATTATCGGTATTAAAGATCCAGTGAGCAGTGTTTCTGGAAAAGTATATAAAGATAAAGAACTTACAACATTATTGTACGAAATACCAACTAGAGCTATGAATTATCCATTCTTAGTACTAGAAGGTATGATGGTAAACGGCAAATTAATATATAAGATTCAAACAACAAATCCAATAAACGACGATGGTTCAGTGAATGTTTCAACGAGTTCTGCGAATATTGCATATAATTTTGAGAAATCTATTGGTTATATAGAAGCCAATCAAATTACAGAATATATTTCAAGTTTCATTACAGGAGTTACAAATAATGGATTATATAATGTCGATAAGCAAATCTTTTTCAATAATGGGAGTGCTCAATTAAACGGTGAATCTATAGTGTCTGGTTATAATGTTACCCAAGAAGGTTCTTATTCACTTGTGGCAACAAGTTTGACAGGTGCTAGACAAACTATTGTGTTTACCATCGATAAAACAGCCCCAATTATCACGCTAAATAATTACAATAAACAACCTACAAATCAAAACATTATCGTAACTGCAACCGTAAATGAAGGACTACTAGACACTGATACTATAACATTTACAGAAAATGGTTCTTTCATATTCAAAGCTACAGATGAAGCTGGCAATGTATCAGAAAGAACTGTCACCATCGATAACATTGATTTGATTCCGCCAACCATTACCATTGAAGATTTTGACAATACTACAATAAGTGCTACTGATATCATCGTAAATGCTCAAACAAATGAAGGAACTCTTAACACTGACTCATATACCTTTATGAGAAATGGTTCATATACATTTACTGCGACAGATCTCGCAGGAAATGTAAGTTCAAAGCTAGTTACCGTTAGCAATATTGTGAAACCTGTATTATTGTCATATGACAGTGAACTGATTGGTGGCAAATTAGAAGCCAATATTAGCTCAATACCAGTTGTTTCTGGTTCTACTGTTTATTCTACAGATCAAGTATCATTTATTGTAACTCTGAATTCCAAGTATCATGTCTATAAATGGAACTTCAATTTAGAATCATTAAATACTCGATTAACCACTCTAACCTTAGATTATCCCTATTTAGATACAAATGTTAGTTTAGAGTTTTATATGGAAGCAGATCTAAACGACGATGCTAAGGTCACTACAACCGACTTGGTTCAACTAAGAAGATACATTGCTGGTTTAGATACTCCAAATGAAAAGGCCGTACTGTCCGCCGATGTTAATAATGATGGCAAAGTCAGTACGACCGATTTAGTTAAAATCAGAAGAATGTTGGCTGGACTAGAGTAGTTTTCCTAAATCTTGCCAGGTAGCCAATACCATTAGTAGAATCATAACAAGAGCACTTCCATACATCAAAGCCAATTCAAATTTCTTATTGATTGGTTTTTTTATGATCATTTCAACCAGGATGAGAAACACTCTACCACCATCTAGAATTGGAAGAGGTAATAAGTTAAAGACCCCTACATTTAATGACAAGATCGCTGTTAAGTAAATCATATTGAGTAAACCATAGCTTGCTTGTGTCTGAGTGACCTCTATGATCCCTAAGGGACCGCTCACCGATTGTAAACCAACACCTGTTAATAACTTACCTATCAATAAGAACATGCCGTAGATCGTGCCTATCATGGTATTGAAGGCATATCCAATACCTTCAAAAAGATTAATAGTTACTTTCTCTGAAGGAGGTAACATGACCCCTAAGAAATATCGTTGATTCTCTTCATCATAAACTGGAGTAACTGATATTGTTAGTTCTGTCGTTCCTCTTAAAAGTGTAAACGTGATTTCATTGTGGTAGAGCTGAGTATAAGTAATCACATCATCAAAATTCTTTGGGATAATGGAAGATCCATCCACGAAAGTCATTTTTAAGATCTTATCATCCAATTGTAAACCTGCTGCTTCAGCAGGTGAATTTTCAACTACTCCCGCAATCACCGCTTTTGGTGATTGATAGATATATCCTAAGTTCCAATTGATTCCAACAAAGAGTACAAACGCTAAAATAAAATTCATAAAGATGCCTGACAGCATAATGATGATTCGTTGATATTTCTTTATGCCTAATAGTGTTCTTTCATAAGGGACTTCAACATCTATCATTGCTTCCCCTGCCATATTGACAAAACCACCAAAAGGAAACAATCTTAAATTGTATGAGGTTTCTTTTCTTTTAAATCCCCAGATTTTAGGACCCATACCCAATGAAAATTCCTGACAATAGACATTAAAAAGTTTAGCACTCGCTAAATGTCCTATCTCATGAACCATGATGATTACGCTTAAGATGAGCAATGTGTATAGTATAGACATGATTTACTCCTTAGTTCTTTATGAAGACATATAATACAACGATTTAGTTTAAGTTAACATTAAGATGAATAATAAGAACATCTCAATTACCTTCTACTTCTAGAATACTTGAAATAATAGTGTTATAAAAATATAAAAGAAAATTAAATTAAACACCAAACTATCAATACGATCCAATACACCCCCATGGGCTGGGAATATACTTCCAAAGTCTTTAATTTTGAAATGTCTCTTGATATCACTAAAAGCTAAATCTCCAATTTGTCCTATGATAGGAAATATAATAGACATGATGATAATGATGCCTAAATCAAAACCTTTAACCATAAAAAAGGCAAATATAAATCCTCCGATGGAGCCAAATAACCAACCTCCAATAGAACCTTCTACAGTTTTCTTAGGTGAAATTCTCTCATTTAATTTTGTTTTCCCAAAATAGAATCCACAAAAATAGGCTGCAGTATCCGTCAAATAGGTAGATATCAATAAGAAAATCATCATATTAGTTCCAAATTCTTCAAAGACCAATAATATGGATTTAAGTGTCCCAGTAAAAATCAAGATCATCGTAATAATGTATCCAAGATCTGATGGAGAAAACCAAGGATTAAGGATAGAAATCAAATAGAAAATCATAATCAATCCCAATAAACTAATAAAGAGAAACTGATCTTCAACTTGAGATAAACCTAAAACGACACCAATCAAAAGAATAAACAACCATTTAGGCCACTCTTTTTCTTTTATGGCATATGTTTCATAAACTCCTACCAAAATAAAACCAGATATAACAAGATATCTTAAAACACCACCCTTAATAAAGGTCGCTAAAACAACGAAAGCAATCAGTAATCCAGTAATGATTCTTTGTTTCATACCAAACCTCCAAAACGTCTTTCTCTACTTAGTCCTACTTTTAATAAGTCTTTGAATTCTTCAACACTTAATTCTGGCCATGCAGTCATCGTAAAAACCAACTCAGAATAAGCTAATTGCCATAAAAGGAAATTAGATAAACGTTGTTCACCAGATGTCCGAATACAGAGATCTACAGGTGGATAATCCTTCGTCATAAGGAATTGTTCAAAATTATCTTCTGTTAAAGGTCCTTTCATCGAACCATTCATTACTGCGATTTGGTACTTTTTTGCAGCCTCAACAATTTCTGTTCTGCCACCATAATTCATTGCAAATACAAGGATCATTCCCGTATTATGCGAAGTCTCGTCTATCGCATTTATTAAAACTTTTTTAGTATTTTCAGGAAAAGGAGCTAAATCACCTATGGTTTCTATCCTAATGTTTTTATCCATCAATTCTTTTAGATATTTACTAAAAAATATTGCGGGTAATTGCATCAAATACTCTACTTCTTGAAGTGGCCTCTTCCAATTCTCAGTCGAAAAAGCATACAAAGTCAATACTTTAATGCCTTCATCGTTAGCCGCCATAGAAATTTCACGAACTTTTTCTACACCATGAAAGTGACCAAACGTACGTTCTTGGTTCTGTTTCTTAGCCCAACGGCCATTACCATCCATGATGATGGCAACATGATTCAATGAAGGGGTCATTTTTCTCCTTAAGAAAGAAGCTCACTTGTGGTGAGCTAAACAGTCATTATGTCTTTTTCTTTATCTTTAACTATGCCTTCGATTTTCTTAATATGTTCATCTGTTAATTTTTGAACTTTTTCTAAAGCTTCTTTTTCTCGATCTTCTGTTAATGTATCATCTTTTTTAATGGCATCATTGACATCACGACGTACATTACGGATAGAAACTTTAGCTTCTTCAGCATGTTTATCAACTACTTTAGTAATTTCTTTACGGGTTTGTTCAGTAAGGGCAGGAACATTAATACGTACAACTGTCCCATCATTCATAGGATTCATACCAATGTTTGCCGCCTGAATAGCATGTTCAATCAGTTTAAGTAAACTTGGATCATAAGGTTTAATGACCAATTGTTTACCTTCAACGACCTGTATACTACCGACTTGGCTTAAAGGTGTAGGTGCTCCATAATAATCAACGTGGATATCTTCCAGTTGTTTTGGATTCGCACGACCTGTACGTACCGTACTTAAATGATGTTCAAATTTCTCGATAACTTTCTTCATCTCTAAAGTTGCTTTGTCTAAATGTTGTTTCATACATTTTCCTCCTTGCAGACGATGGTCCCGACATGTTCGCCGAGTACCGCTTTCTTAATGTTACCCTTCTCATTCATAGAGAAGACAATCAAATCCAATCCATTATCTTTGCACATTGCAATGGCTGTTTGATCCATAACATTTAAGTTGTTTCTTATAATATCATTATAACCTAAACGGTCATATTTGACGGCATTTTTATTCTTATTTGGATCATCATTATAGACGCCATCAGTTCCGTTTTTAGCCATAAGGATAACATCAGCTTTTATTTCAGATGCGCGAAGTGCCGCTGTTGTATCGGTAGAGAAATATGGACTACCTGTACCTGCTGCAAATATTACGACTCGTCCTTTTTCAAGATGACGAATGGCTCTTCTTACGATGAATGGTTCAGCAATCTTACTCATCTCAATGGCTGTTTGGATTCTGGTTTCTATCCCATGTTTTTCAAATACACCCTGAATTGCAATAGCATTGATCACTGTACCTAACATTCCCATGTAATCGGCTTGAATACGATCAATCCCCATTTGTTCGGCGAATTTACCACGAATAAAGTTTCCTCCACCTACAACAATGGCTACTTGAACACCTAAGGCTGTAACCTCTTTAACTTCTTCCGCTATTCTGACTAAAACAGCTGGATTTAAACCATTCTGTTGTCCTGCTAAAGCTTCCCCACTTAATTTAAGTAAGACTCTTTTATACATGGTGTTCTCCTTATAAAAGGACACAAAATGTGCCCTTTAGTTTTTATTTACCAAACGTCTGATTCATCACTTCTTCAGCAAAATTATCTTCTCTTTTTTCAATGCCTTCTCCAACTTGATAACGAACAAAATTCAATACTTCAGTTTTTGCAGCGTCGAGTACTTTTTGTACTTTGATGTCTTGGTCTTTGAAGAACAATTGATCTACTAAACTGGTTTCTTGTAATACTTTGCTCAATCTACCTTCTAAGATGCCATTGAGGACATTCTCAGGTTTAGTAGACATAGCTGGATCATTCTTAATGATTTCCTTTTGAATGTTACGTTCGTGATCAACAAACTCAACAGGCATATGTTTGCGTGAAATATAACCAGGGTTCATGGATGCAACTTGCATAGCCATATCTTTTCCAACTTCAGCATTTTCTGTTGCTTTCAATTTAACAATAACGGAAATCTTACCACCCATATGGATGTAAGATCCAAAGATTTCATCATCATTTTTTGATAAGACTTCGAAACGTCTAAGACTGATCTTTTCACCGATGGTGAAGGTTGCTTCAGCAACATGATCAGCAATGGATTTTCCATCGATAACTAAGGCCAAAGCTTCTTCTAATGACTTAACATCAGCATCAACTAAAGTGGTGGCTAAGTTATTTAATAGGGCTAAGAATTGTTCGTTTTTAGCAACGAAGTCGGTTTCTGAATTGAGTTCAATGACAACGGCATGGTTTCCCTTGACGACGGCCTTGGTCAACCCTTCTGCAGCAATACGATCCGCTTTTTTAGCAGCTTTCGCAATGCCTTTTTCTCTCAACCAATCAATGGCTTTATTTAATTCTCCATTGGTTTCTTCAAGTGCTTTCTTACAATCCATCATCCCTGCGCCAGTTTTATCGCGTAGTTCTTTGACTTGACTTGCTGTAATCATAACTTATTCTCCATCCTTCACATCAGCTTTTTTTGCTCTTGGTTTTTTAGCAACTACTTCTTGTGCA
>CAIXIN010000177.1 GCA_903919545.1 uncultured bacterium
CCGATAAGGCTCTCTGTCGATATCCCAGCCGCAATCGAAATGATGGCCTTGTTTTTGAGATGATCTCTTAACTCTATAAGTTCAGAAGGCAAGACTTGAGGTTTGACCGCCAATAAGATGATGTCGCATTTATCACACATCTCATGGGCATCCACGCATATATTTAGTCCAGGATGATCTTCTTTCGCTTTAGGCGATGAATTAGGGGTATAGATAAAAAGATTGGTCTCATCTAAAAAACCTTGACGAATCAATCCATCGATCAATGCCTTACCCATTTTCCCATAGCCTAATAATCCAAGTTTAAAGGGTTTCATTTTCTCACCTCTCTTCTATTTTAATGTATCCTGCTTTAAAGTTGTCAAGTATTTGTTAAAATAGACCTATGATCAATCCAGAGACCCTTTTAAGGGAAAGTAAAACCTTCGCCGTGTTGGGCGTTAATCAAGATCCTGAATCTTATGCGAATCTTATTTTAAAGAAACTAAGAGATAAAGGTAAGACTACATATCCTGTTAATCCTAAGTATCCTAGTTTATTCAATGAGACTGTTTATCCTCGTTTAGAAGATACTCCTGGCTCATGTGAGGTCGTTGTCTTCGTAGTTAATCCCCATATCGGGATCCATTATCTTCAATCCGTAAAGGATCTAGGCGTAAAGGCCATATGGCTTCAACCAGGAACCATCAGTGATGAGCTATTACTTAAAGCTAAAGAACTTGAGATCGATGTGGTAGAAGCTTGTGTATTGGTAGTCAGTCAATATCTATAGATTTACATAGGTTCTTATTCATAGAAAGGATTCTTTATGACCACACTTAAAGAATTGGCCATCATCTTCCTTAAACTAGGGACTTTTGCCTTTGGAGGACCTGCAGCTCATATATCCATGATGGAAAATGAATTCGTTGAGAAAAGACAATGGCTCTCTCAAGACGAATTTTTAACCTTGATGGGGTTCACGAATCTTATCCCTGGACCTAACTCTACTGAAATGGCGCTTCATATCGGTTATTTAAGAGCGAAAGGAAAAGGCATGCTTGTGGCGGGGATCTCTTTTATCTTGCCCGCAACCCTTATGGTTTTAGGTTTGTCTTACTTATGGGTCGCTTATGGATCCATTCCCACCATCTACAAGACGCTTTTAGCTGTTCCTCCGATTATGTTGGGACTCATCTTAAGTGTTATCGTAAAATTCTCAAAACCACTTCTAAAGGATCTCGCTTCGTGGTTCTTTCTTAGCTTCATAGTCATTTCTAGCTTCTATTTTAATGAGCTAATTGTCTTATTAGGAGCTGGACTTATCAGTTTAGCTCTAAGTAAAAGACGTACCTATGTTTTAGAACCCATCAGTTTAATGACACTCTTTTGGATCTTTCTTAAAATAGGATCCTTATTATACGGTAGTGGTTATGTTTTATTGGCTTTTTTAAAAAGTGAATTCATGGATCTAAGACAAGTCCTT
Organism: uncultured bacterium; assembly: GCA_903919545.1. Taxonomy (GTDB): domain Bacteria; phylum Bacillota_I; class Bacilli_A; order Erysipelotrichales; family Erysipelotrichaceae; genus UBA2212. The sequence goes on from CAIXIN010000177.1 coordinate 1,466, forward strand.
ACACTCAATCAACTCATGGATGCCTTGACCATAGGTCAACTTACCCCAGGTCCTGTTTTCACCACAGCAACAGCCATTGGATATTTACTTCATGGTTGGATTGGTGGCATAGTCGCTACGATAGCGATCTTTTTACCAGCCTTCCTCTTGGTTTATTTCCTTCATCCTTTGTTTAAAAAACTAAGCCAAAACTTATCTTTAAAATCTTTCTTAGAAGGATTAAAACTAGCTTCTGTAGCGCTTATGATCAAAGTCGCATGGGATGTGACCTTAGCTTCAAAAGACAATCTATTTTTGATTTTAGCGCCACTTACTTTATTCCTTTTGATCAAGACAAAAATAAACCCCACTTTCTTGATTCTAGGTGGGGTTGGTTTAGGTTATATCGTTAGTCTTTTATAAGATCGCTTTTCTAATGAAACCTTCAGCTTTTTCTAATCGTTTAAACGCTTCTTCTTTTGAACAGCCTGTCTTGATCATAACGATCGCAGGTTTAGGTCTCATATTGGTTTCTTCTAGTGCTTTTTCTGCGACTTCTAGTGTACACTCTGTCGCATTCATTACGATACGTTTAGCGCGATCAAAGAGCTTTATGTTGACAGGGATCACATCCACCATCAGATTAGAATAAACTTTGCCTAATCCAACCATGGTCGCTGTCGACAACATATTGAGCACCATCTTCTGAGCGGTACCTGATTTTAAACGCGTAGATCCTGTAAGTACTTCTTGTCCAATATAGATATCAATTGAGACATCCGCAAACGCAGAC
>CAIXIN010000178.1 GCA_903919545.1 uncultured bacterium
CTATGTCTATGAGAAATACACTGAATATTACTTAGAAAGATTAAATGTTTTTAAGACAAAAGTTACACAAGCCATAGGTGATAGTAAGGTAAGGATCAATATCGAAAACGTAGGAGGCTTTGAGCCTTATATGAGAAAAGGTATTGAACTCTTATTAGAAAGTCCTGTCTTTGGGTTGACTTATGACTGTGGACACAATCATCGCTATGATCATAAAGATTGGGACTTCCTACAGAAACATTCAACTCGTATCAATCATATGCATGTCCATGATTGTAAGGGAAAGAATGATCATCAGCCTTTTGGGACAGGGGATCTTAATATTCCTGAAGAGATTGCTTTTGCCTCACAATCTGCTTCAAAAGCTGTCATCGAAGTAAAAACAGCTTCTGCCTTAAGTGAGACAGTAAAAACACTAAGGGCTTATCAAACATCCAATCTAGTAAAATAGTCTCTTGCGAGACTATTTTTTTATTTCTTTCATAAAGGCTTCCATTCGATCCAGTGCTTCTTGGATATGTTGAAGGGAATAGGAATAGGAGAAACGAATATAGCCTTCTCCAGCTGATCCAAAGGCATTGCCTGGGATCACTGCGACTTTCTTGGATTGAAGTAGAGCACTACAGAAATCCATGGAACTTAAGCCTGATGAACGAATATCAGGGAAAGCATAGAAGGCACCAAGTGGAGTTGCGCAAGGCAAGCCCATCTTATTGAGTCGATCTATGACGAGGCGTCTTCTCATATCGTATTCTTCACGCATATGATGGATGTCTTCATCGCCATTCTTAAGGGCTTCTATCCCAGCGAATTGGGAAATCGTTTGAGGACATAGGATCGCATTGGAGTGATAAATTGAAATGTTTTTTATGATTTCTGGTGTTGAGCACATGTAGCCTAAACGCCAACCTGTCATCGCATAAGCTTTAGAGAAACCGTTGATCAGGATGGTTTTTTCTTTCATACCAACGCACTGAGCGATAGACGCATGAGTGACCCCATAGGTCAACTCACTATAGATCTCATCTGAGATCACAACGATGTCTTTTAAACGTAAGATCTGAGCGATGGCTTCATAGTCTTCATGGGTCATGACACCACCTGTAGGATTGGATGGATAGTTAAGCACCAACATCTTTGTCTTATCAGTTATCGCTGCGCTAAGTGCTTGAGGTGTTAGTTTAAATCCTTCATCGGCTCTCGTAACGATAGGTACGATGCTTGCGCCACACATGACGATGATGGGGACATAGGTGATATATGCAGGGGTGATGATGATGACTTCATCGCCTGGATTAAGTAGGGTAATAAACGCTGCTTCTAAAGCTTGGGAAGCGCCTACAGTGACGATGATCTCATTTACAGGATCATAATCTAGATGATGTTTACGACTTAAGATTGATGAGATCTCTTTTCTTAAGGATAAGAGTCCTCTAGAAGGGGTATAAAAAGTCTTTCCTAATTGAATAGAATCTATGGCTGCTTGACGAATATGAAAAGGTGTTGGGAAATCAGGCTCTCCTACACTTAGAGATAGAATGCTTGGATCAGTCGCTAATTCCAGGTATTTATGCAGCACACCTTCAGGAATCTTAGACAATCTTTCATTAAACTTGATGGGGCTCATTCGCTTTTTAAAGTAGAACGAATATCTTGAGTGCTGCCATCCTCAAGAATGATGCCGTCTTCTTTGTATTTGTTTAAGATAAAATGCGTGTTTGTTGATAAGACAGAGTCTAAAGTTGCCAATCTTTTCGCAACGAAAGTTGCGACTTCTTGCATGGTCTTGCCTTTTACGAACACAGCCAAGTCATAGTCTCCGGCCATCAAATAAACACTGTCGACAGCTTCTAATGCGATTACACGATTTGCGATGTCTTGGAAACCCAATTCTTTCATAGGGACTACCTTTAATTCGATCATCGCATGAACTGGTGCATTTTCGACCTTGGATTCGTTACATACGGTCAAGTATCCTTTGATGATGCCTTCTTTTTCAAGAGCTTTGATTTTAGCGGCGGCTTCTTCTTCACTGATGCCAAGCATCACAGATAATTCACGATTGCTTAGTCTTGCATTGTTTCTCAGTAAACTTAGGATCTTTTCCATTTGGGACCTCTTGGTTATATCCTTATTATATAGGAAAAACTATGTCTTTACACCACCAAACAAGTTCAAAGAATCCTTAATATAAAGATAAGTTGATGGGTTAGTGAACACTTATGGTTAAGACTTGAGTTCTTTACGCTATAATATTAAGGATATGAAACATAAAATGACAGAACAGCGCATGCTGGCGATTAACATTAGTTCACGATTTGCAGCATATGCGGTCAATCTTGGGGTTCAGTTCTTCTTAACTCCATATATCGTTATGGCTTTAGGCGCTGCAGAATACGGCTATCTTGGTTTAGGCCAAAACTTTATCTCTTATCTTGATATCTTTACCTTTGTGACGGCAGGGACCTTATTCCGCTTTGCGATGATTTCGTTTACACAGAAAAACAAGGATGATGTGAATGCCTATTTTTCTAGTTCGATTTATTCTACTTTAGTTTACTTATTGGCTTTGATCATTCCTGTGGGATATGCGATTTGGAGACTTCAAGATTACATAAACATCAACCCAAACATCGTTCAAGATGTTCAGATCTTATTTATCTTGTTGATGATAAACTTCGTCTTTAACACCTTCTTCTTGATTTTTAGAACAGGGACCCAGATGGTCAATAAGTTCTATTTGATATCTATACGAGATTTCTTCTCGGTTATCATCGAGACAGCTTTATTACTAAGCATGTATATCTTCTTTGAACCTAAGATCTATTATCTAGGGATCTCAGCGGTCGTATTATCAGGACTGACAATGATCTATGACTTTGTCTTATTGAAAAGATTTATACCTCATCTTGAGATTAAGATTAAACATTTAAAATGGATCAAGCTTAGAGACATCATTTCATCAGGATTCTATGCCATGGTTAAACAAACCAGCAATATCTTATTGGTTGGACTAGATCTCTTGTTTGCGAATACGATGGTATCTGAAATTGCGATGGGACAATTATCGATCGGTAAGATCTTACCTAAAGCCATGCAAAGTTTCTTAACGATGGCCATTAGCTCCTTTAATGTTATGTTCACTAAACTATATGCCCAAAAAAGAATGGATCATTTGTTGGTCCAAGTCAAACGAGGTATCAAAGTTTTGGGTACAGTAACGATGCTACCTAACGTCATATTGATTGTCTATGGATTACCATTTTATAAACTATGGATACCACATCAAGATGTCCAATTGATCTACATCTTATCTGTATTAACAGCCTTGGTCTTGGTTATGACAGGTTTGATGTCTCCTTTACAAACGATCTTTACGATCACCAATCATTTGAAAGTGAATGCGATCGTACATTTGATCTATGGTATGGTTTCAGTTTTAACGACTTATCTCTTCTTGAAATATACAAATTTCGGTGTTTATGCGATCGCAGGGGTATCTACTTTCTATGGGATATTATTGCCCTTTGTCTTTCAAATGCCGTATGCGGCCTATTGTCTTGATCTTCCTAAATTTGCATTCTTCCCATTGATGTTTAGAAGTATCCTTACTTTCTTGGTCTTGGTCTTGTTTGGATTTGGAATGAGTAGGATCATCATGCCTACGACTTGGATACAACTGATCTTATCTTGCGGTATCTTAGGTATCGTTGGGGTCGGGGTAATTTACCTTGTGTATTTTACAGCTGAAGAACGAGTTCATATCTTGTCTATCTTTGGCGTTAGAAAATGATTGATCGAATAGATATTCAGAAGAAAATTGATGAGATTACTTTAGCTCAACGCGTACCTTGTATTGCTTTGGGCTTTTTAACATCCAAATCAAACGAGACTTGGATTTCAGGTAACAGATCTTTGGTTCCTCAGATTGAGAAACTTACTGTAGATACGATTTTTGATATGGCGTCATTGACCAAAGTCATCGTAACGACCACCTTGATCCTTAAACTGATCGAAGATGGACATCTAAGTTTAGAAACAAAAATCAACTCCATCTTATCTGACTTTAAGCATCCAGAGATTACAGTGCTTCATTTATTGACCCATACCTCAGGTTTAGCTGCAGATCATAAAGGATACAAAGATCATTGCGGTAAGGAAGCTTTAAGAGCTTTTATTATGGATCTCCCTTTAATTGAAGTGCCTAATACGAAAGTCATCTATACAGATTTTGGGTTTATTCTTTTGGGATTCATCGTTGAAGCATTCATGGGTCCACTGGATGAATGCGCTAAGATATGTATCTTTGAACCTTTAGGGATGAAAGATAGTGGCTATCGTCCACTTGACAGAAACAGATGCGCACCTACTGAAAACAGTGCTCATAGAGGATTGATTAGAGGCATCGTTCATGATGGGAAAGCTTTTTGTCTAGGTGAAGTAAGTGGTAATGCGGGAGTCTTTTCAACTCTAAAAGACACTCTAAAATTTGCGAAGATGATCTTATCTGAGGATGAACGAGTTCTAAAAAATTCAACCAAAGCGCTTCTACATACCACCTATACTTCATCTTTGGATCATCAAAGAACCTTAGGATGGTATCGTCATGATGAATCTTGTAGTTTTGGGACAATGGCTTCTCAAGATGTTTTATACCATACAGGCTTCTCAGGAACTTCGATTTATATCGATTTTGAACGTGAATTGGCCATCGTTTTATTGACCAATCGTGTTCATCCACATCGAGACAATGATCAGATCCAAACCATTAGATCACTGATCCATGACTTGCTTATAATGACACAATAGGCAGCGTTGTCTTGATGGAGTATTAAAAACTGTGTAAATTAAGGCTATTTTGCGTTATTTAAGCTAAAAAATTGCTTGTATTGTGTTTTCTCTGGGGTGTATAATAAATATACACACTTTTAGGGGAACACGTGAATCCATTGCTGTCTGGAGTTTTTGCCTTCTTTGTATTGACGATGTTTGACTACAATAAGCTGAAAATGCTTCACCCTCTTTTAAATGGATTATTCGCGATTGGTGTTGGTCTACTGATCATCGCCACAGCTCAGATCCTAAATGTTGATCAACCCTTATTTACGTTCACATCGATTCCGATTTTATGGGTCATCTCAGGATTAGGCTTTATCGAAATGATTTATGCCTTATTCTTCGCTCTCCCATTTAATAAGACCTACCTTAAAACATCATCGAATTCAGACATCATCACGACAGGTCTTTATGGTCTTTGTAGACATCCAGGTGTCTGGGGTTTCTTTATCTTCTATCTCTTCGCAGCTTTAGCGACTGGAAATGGAACCCTATTGATCGCAGCGCTTGTTTGGACAACCATGGATATTCTTCATGTTTGGATCCAAGATTCCCTATTTTTCGTCAAGACCCTACAAGGTTATACTCTATATAAGAAGACGACCCCCTTTCTATTCTTTGGAATCAAAGAACTTAGAAAGTTGATAAAACCATCAGAGGAAAAAGCGAATGAATTTTGATGAGCTGTTGAAGTCTAAAAAAACCAATGAAATCTGGGATCGCTATTGCGGGTTCTTAGATTTGTCTACTAAAGGTTTTATGGAGATCCAAAACAGCTTATTGATGGAACAGATCGGTCTTTTCAGTAAGTCGGAATTAGGTAAAAAGATCCTCAATGGGAAACATCCTAGAACCATCGCTGAATTTAGACAGATGTGTCCTTTAACGGAATACGATGATTATGCGGATATCTTATTAAGTAAAGATGAAAAAATGTTGCCTTCTAAACCTATGGTTTGGATAGAAACCACCTGGGAAGGTGGAAAGGCTCCTATAAAAGTTGCGCCTTATTCAGAAGGCATGGTTGAGAACTATAAAGATGCTTGTTTAGCCTGTATCATTTTAGCGTCTAGTAAAGGAAGAGGACAATTCGATCTTCCTTTAAATGCGAACTTTCTAAATGGGATGGCACCAATGCCTTATCTAACAGGTTTATTACCTGATGTGTTAGAAGGCGAATATACGGTTAATTTCTTTCCTCCTGCTAAAGAAGGCAATGCGATGAGTTTTAGTCAACGTAATAAAGAAGGCTTTAAGATGGGCCTTCAACAAGGTCTAGATCTCTTCTATGGCTTATCCAGTGTTATCGTACGTATGAGTGAACAATTCATCGATGGGAGTAAGAGTTCTTCTAAAGTAAACTTAGGTCAATTTAAAGTAAGTCGTCTAGCGAACTATGGGAAAGCCAAAGTCATCGCCAAGGCACAAAATAGACCAGTTTATCCAAAAGATGTCTTTAATCTAAAAGGCTTTGTGTGTATCGGAACAGATACTTTACACTTTAAAAAGAAAATTGAACAATACTGGGGCATTCGTCCTTTAGAAGTCTTTGGGGGAACAGAAGTCACCTGTATCGCCATTGAATCTTGGGTAAAAGATGGATTGATCTTATTGCCTAATGTCTGTTACTACGAATTTATCCCAATGAGCGAATTCTATAAGAACTTAGAGAATCCTGCCCATCAGTGTAAGACCTATACGATGGATGAGATCAAAGAAGATGAATATTATGAACTCGTCATTACTACCTTTAAAGGTGGAGCTTTTGCGCGTTATAGAGTAGGCGATATCTTTAAGTATGAAGTAGCCTCTGAGAAAAATGATGGGGTTACATTACCTCATTTCCGTTACATCGATCGCGTAGATCCTGTCATCGATTTGGCTGGTTTTACTCGTATCACTGAAGCAACCATCAGAGAAGCCATTACCTTGTCTCATTTACACATCGATGCCTGGTTTGCGAGAAAGTGTTATGACACACAAGCAAGACCTTACATCAACTTGACCATAGAAATCAATCATCCTCAAAATGAACCTGGGATCGATAATGCGGATCTCATCAAGGAACAACTTGAGATCTATTTTAAATACATCGACAGCGATTATGCGAACCTTTATAAAATGCTTGGGATTGAACCTTTAAAAGTCACCATTATCCCTTCAGGCACTTTAGCGAAGTATCAATCGACGATATCCCATCCGATGCAGAAAGTCAATCCTAACCATTTCGATGAAATCGAAGTGATGAAGCTTGCCTTTGGGTCAGGCCAGCACTCATGATGGATCAAATCTACATCTACATCTATTGGGGCATCCCAATTGTATCTTTAATTCTCTCCTTCGGTATCTTCGTTATTTTAGCATTGTCTAAAAAAGATAGAACCATTACTACCTTTATGTTGATGGTAGCTTCGATGACCATATGGAGTTTCTCGACTTTGATGATGAAGATGAACATCACCCCAGGGACCCTTTTCTGGCAACGTACGATGGTTGCGGCTTTGATGCTTATCCCATATACAGGCTATATCTTCTTTACCGTATTTATCCATCTGAAACGTTATACGTCATTGTTCTTCTGGGGCTTATTGGAAGTCTTGATGCAAGTCGTCAATATTATGGGCTATACAACGATATCAGCTCAGATGGTCGCAGTGCCATATTCACCGTTTATAGAACTTCAATATACCTTAGGCTTAGGTGCCTATGTCTCGTATGTGTTGATCTTTGCCTTGTTGTTGATGTGTTTGTTCTTGGCTCAAAAAGAATATCGCAAGTCGAGATATATGGGTGGTCTTAAAAACATCATGATCGCCTTGTTTATCATCTTTATCGGGATCGGAGCGAATTTAGCGCCTGTCATCGGGAAATGGCCATTGGACTTCTTTGCGGGTAGTATTGCTTCCGTCTTTATCATGTATGCGATCTATCGTAATCGTGTCTTGGAATTGAAGTTCGTTATTACGAAAGCGGTTATCTTTACGATGTTGTTGACGGCCATTACGATCGGTAGTATCTTCGCTGTCAATGCGCTTATCTCTGTCTTTGAAACCTTAAATACAGGTCTAGATAATAACTTGTTTATCTTGATCGTTACCTTTGTTTCTTTATTGGTATTCCAACCTTTGTTTAAAGTCATCTATTCCTTAGTCGATAACTTATTCTATAAAGAAGAAAAAGGAAGAGAAGAACGCATCAGTAGCTTTACCCGTCAGATCGCCAATAACCTAGTCTTAAGTAAGATCAGTGAAAGCTTAATGGGAGCTGTTGCGGATGTGAGTGGTAATCCACGTAATTATCTATTCTTGAAAGATGCGGAAAGTGTCAATTACTCTTTCTATGCCTCTAGTCGTAAACTTGAAAGCGTATCTTTCGAAATTAGTCCTACTCATCCATTTGTCTTATGGTTTACTCAATATGATGAACCAATCTACGGGAAAGCACTAGATACCAATGCCTTCTTTAAGACAATGTGGGATCAAGATCGTAGAGC
>CAIXIN010000179.1 GCA_903919545.1 uncultured bacterium
AAGCTAAATATGATTTTAGACCTTTAGGTCATTATGGCTTAGCTTTAGATAACTACTGTCATTTTACTTCTCCTATACGAAGATATCCTGATCTTATCGTTCATCGTATGCTTAGAAAGTATGCTTTTGATCGTAAACTAGATGATCTTAAAGAGGATGAATCTTGGGTAGAAATGCAGGGATTTAAATGTTCCTTGGGTGAACAAAGAGCTGTAGAAGCAGAACGTGATACCCAAGATATGAAACAAGCTGAGTTTATGACCCATCAGATCGGAAAAGTCTTTGATGGTTTGATTGCGGCCGTTACGAAATTTGGATTCTTCGTTCGTTTACCCAACAGTGTAGAAGGCTTGGTTCATGTGCGTAATCTAGATGATTATTATACTTTCGATGAGACTCGTCTTGTCTTAAGGTCTTCTACGAAATCTTATTCGATAGGACAAAAAGTTAAGATAAAAGTCATGGATGCAGACAAAGAGAAAGCCACAATAGACTTTGTTGTGGTAGAATCAAGAAAGAGATTCTAAAATGAGTGTTAAACAAGTTGCCTTTAATCGAAAAGCCCTACATGAATATGAGATCCTTGAGAAATATGAAGCAGGGATGGTTTTAATGGGCACTGAAATAAAATCGATACGAAAAGGTTCTGTTCAGTTTAAAGATGCCTATGTTTCTTTCGTCAATCATGAAGCTTGGGTCAAAGAGATGTATATCGCACCTTATGAAGAAGGCAATCGTTTCAATCATGAGGAAACTCGTGAACGTAAACTATTACTTCATGATTATGAGATCACTAAGCTAGAGAAGAAAGTTAGATTAAAAGGCTTTACTGTTATACCTTTGACACTTTATCTAAAAGATGGAAGATGTAAGCTTGAGATCGCTTTGGCTCAAGGTAAGAATATTCATGATAAACGAGAATCTGATAAAGAAAAAGATGCCCAACGAGAAATCGCTAAGGTTATGAAAAATAAGCGTTAAAAAGCCAGAATCAATTGATTCTGGCTTTGTTTATGATTACCAGTGACCTCCGCCACCGCCACCAAATCCACCACCTGAGAAGCCTCCACCGCCTCCTCCGAAGCTACCACCAGCACGTCCTTTAGACTGAGGAACGCTGGTCATTGTACGATTCATGGTGTTCATTGTATGATTGAAGCGATTCATAAAGAACATTGGAGTCATCATATTGTTTCCACCGTGATACCAAGAAGGTCCTTCTATAGCGATGGATTCAAATTTCTTACTCCAGATATCAGTTACGTTGAAGACATAGGCATAAGGCAAGAGTTTATAGAAGTAAGCAGGATCTTGAGTGACCAACATTTCTAAACGATCTTTTTCAGCTGTTTCGATGAATTGTTTCAAGCCTAGGATCTTACCTAAGTAATCAACACCGAGATCAGTACGTTTATCCATATAGCTTACTAAAACGATATTGAGGGCACTAAATCCAAAGGTGACCAAGATCTTGATGATGAATAAGGTTGATAGATCTTCACTATTAAGAACCATGATGACTAAGAAGATAAGTGCGAAGATCACAGATACAAATCCACACGCGATAAACGAGAAGAATCGTGAGGCTTTCGATAATGAAGGCCAACGTTTAGCGGTAATGGTCCAAAGCATTAATAAAATACTACCAGTAACGAAGATCGCTACGCCTGAGATGATGGCCATCTCTAAACGATAGGTAGAGACAAAAACTGTAGATCCTACGACTAAAGCTGCAGGAATCATCGTTAAGATCCCAAAGAGAACTTTTAATAGAGTTGCTTTTTTACTGAAGATATTACGTTGAGGATTTCCGTTGAAGTATCGAGCGATGTCCATTTTCGCATTGGCGATGGACTGATAGAAAGTATTCTGCAGTTGTTTATTGGTGACTGAAACTCTTCCATTAAACAAGGCATTGAATAAAGTCTTCTCAGCTCTAATTTCAGATTCATTCATTTCTTTTAATTTAGTAAGGGTAAAATTGTCTTTGTTTTTCTCGTCTTCGGTAATATCGAGATAACCTTTATTGGCCCACTCGATGATCAAGGAAACGACATCTTTCGTATCGACGGATCCATCATAGATGTATCCAGCTTGAGATGAACTTAAGCCAGGGATCGGATTGAATTCGACGGTAATGATAGGTTTATCATCTTTCCCAAACTTCTGGAAGACAATAAACAACAAAGCACTAAACAAAGCTAAGATGATCAATGCGATTGGAGAGAAATCAAAGGGTGGAATAAAGGTAAAGTAATCACCCTTATCGGATAAAGGTGCGTAGATGGTGATCCCTGAGTAAGTCTGCATCCCTAGGTCAAAGGATCCACTTAGGGTTTTGTTACCATTACTATAAACAGGGACAATCGTGGTGTTTTCACCTGAACCAACAGGACCTGTATAGAATGTAGGTTCGAAAGGCCATCCCTTAGGTAAGGTAATACTGAAATCTACCAACCCAATAGGATCGCTCCAACCTGTCCCAACGATGTTCATATAGAATGCTTGAAGACCGTTTAGATCTAAGTCTCTGGTCTGGATGTCATAAGAATAATGATAGGTATGTACGCCGCTTACGGTAACATCGGCATCACCGATATAGATGATGACATTGTCATATCCGTCGACTTCTGTAGAATATGGACTGTTATAGACTTTAACATTGGTGACAGGGAAGTAATAGGTCTTAGGTGTTGTTACCCCATCGATGGTCCAAGTGGTGTCATAGGATTGAGGAATATAAGCCGCTGGTCCATGGATATTATATCCAGTAATATCCATCACGATGACCATATCGACTTTGATCAAACCGTTCTCGTTGACATCCATCGTTACCGTCATATGCGTGATATCAGCGCCTGTACTACCTGCTGATACATTAAGGGTACTGAAGAATAAGCCAAACAATAACGCAAATACGAGTGCTATTTTTTTCATAGTGATAAAAAAGGGAGAGGCTCCCTTTTTAGAACTGTACTTTGACAGCCTTGCGTTGTGATTCTTCTTCGACTTCAAACAACGGCTTCTTGGTGAATTTGAACATGCCAGCCAAGATGTTGGTCGGGAAGACTTGGATCTGGGTGTTGTACTGACGGACAGCGCCGTTATAGTACTTACGGGCATTAGCAACATCTTCTTCTAAGGATTTCAATTGAGATTGAAGATCCAAGAAGCCAGCGTTGGCTTTAAGATCTGGATAAGCTTCTGTTAACGCAAACAGTTTACTTAAGGTTCCTGTCAATACGTTTTCGTTAGCGATCTTATCTTCGATAGATCCTGAAGATTGAGCAGCGTTACGTGCTTTAATAACAGCTTCTAAAGTACCGCTTTCGTGCTTAGCGTAACCTTTAACGGTTTCGACTAAGTTAGGGATCAAGTCATAACGTTTAACCAAATAGACATCCATCGTTGAGAATGCTTCTTCAACTTTGTTTCTAATGGTAATGAGACTGTTGTAGACGCCCATTGCCCATAAAGCGAGCACTACAACGACAGCCAATAATAAATATGGAATAAACTGCATAATTTACCTCCTGAAGTGGTGAAACTTTAAACTTATTATAAGGCATTTATTGGTTTTATACAAAAGATTTACTTGTCGATATGAATTTATATTTTGGATAGAGATCACATATAAGATATAAGGTATCAAGATCCCCATAATAGGATAAGTAGACCTCAACAATAGCTCCAATATAAGCTAAAACAAGGTGAAAACAATAAATGGATATGTTTAGCGCGTATATCCCTTTTAATTCAATAGATTTTAAGTTAAAATACGATTAGTTAATATGCCTAAGTTATATTTGTCTAATTTAATACTATCGAGGGGAAAGGTGTAAAATGAAAATCCTATTCGTTGGAGAATGTGATGGTTTTTCGGCACAGTTTATTGATCGTCAAGTAAAAGAAGGTAATTCGGTAAGTGTTATTGCACATCGAGATTTTACCAAAATCAATAAACCAAGACTAGATTATAAGTGGTATGACTATCATGCGGAAAGCATTAATGTCGATCGCATTTTTAGTAACATAAGACCTCAACAGGTTGTTTTTGCGGGGAGTTTGTTTGGTGATGAGATCTGGACTTATGATCCAGCATCCAATCGTTACCTAAGTGAACTACTCAATGTATTGAACTTATCGATCAAGTATCGTGTAGATAAGTTTATTTTCTTATCGAGTACAGAAGTTTATAAGGAATTGAAATCAGGATCAGTAAGTGAAAAGAGCGACTTAGTAGCCACCACCTATAAAGGGATCTTATCTACTCAGGCTGAAGCTTTGGTAACTGAGATCGGTTCTATGAATTCACTCAACACCTTGATCTTACGTTTTGGTGATGTCTATGGTTATAAGCCCAATGAAGAACGTCGAGATTTCTTAAACAATGTCATTCGTGAACTACAAGGTCTTAGTGAGCTCCATATCAACAAGAATCATAAATTTTCTCCTTTGCATCTAAGCGATGCAGTAGAAGCGCTTTTTAGATGTGATGGGAATACTCCTTCTAAGATCTATAATGTCGCTGGTAGTCAGCCTATAGAGGCTCTAGAAGTAGCCAATATGGTTAAAAAGAAACTTGATGTTTCTACTCCTGTGATCACTCAACTAGGATATAAACAAGCCAATAAAATCGATTCTCAGTTGATCAAGACTGAACTGGAATGGGGAGAATTCAAGAGTTTCAAAGAAACGCTTGATGCTTTACGATTCAATGAAAAAGCGGTTCAGCAAGTAGTTCTATCAGAAATGCCTAAACTACAGAAAGCGGATCCTGTCTTGCTTCATTTGATTGAAAATGTGGTCTTCTTTATTCTAATGGCAGGATTGTCTACTCTATTTAAAGACCATAGTATACTGAAGAATGTCGATTTGATGACCTTATATATCGTTTCAGTTGCGCTCTTCTTTGGGATACGTCAATCCATCTTATCGATCATATTGACCTTTGGATTCTATCTCTATGGATTACAGTTTGATTTAGGGAATTTTATCCACATCATATTAAACGCAGATACCTTCTTGAAGTTGGCCCAGTATATCTTTATGGGAGTCGTCGTTGGGTATACTGTTGATCAGTTTAAAACAAGCTTGGCTCAAAATACGATCGAAAAAGAATACCTTGAGAATGAATATGAAGAACTCAAGGAGATCAATGATGCCAACGTTATGATCAAACATCAATATGAAAAACGTTTGATCAGTTATAAGACAAGCTTACCTCGTTTATATGCGATCACCAACCAATTGGATAGCTTGGATCCTGAGATCCTATTCTCATCGATCATCAAGGTCTTGGTGGATGTCTTAGAAACAGATACTGTTTCCGTCTATTCATATGATAGTCGTAATGGATATGCCCGTTTGATTGGGGCAAAGAATGAAGAGTCTGTGTTTATGGGGAAATCATTTAAACTCTCTGAACATAAAGAATTAGAACACAAGCTATTAGAAAATGATATCTTTATCGGTAATCAATGGGCAGATGGATCTCCTGCGATGGCTGGACCGATTTTCTATAAAGGAAACATCATCGCCATCATTCTCATCAAATCAATGAGCTTTGAATCTTTGAATCTCTATCAAGTAAATCTATTAAGAACCTTGACTTCATTGATCTCTTCTTCATTCATCCGTGCTTATCAATATGAAGAAAAAGTCCACAATGAGAAATACCTAAAGAATACAGAGATCTTGGTTGCCTCTGAATTTAAACAACTTATAAAACTTAAACAGAATGATAGTGAACAAGCCTTAGCGGATTATACCCTCTTAAGATTAGCAAGCTCTGAAGATCCAAGTACTTATTACTTTAAGGTAATGAATTTGTTTAGATCAACGGATTATTTTGGCTTAGATGATAAGCAACAACTCTATGTCTTACTTAGAAATACAGCGGCTCAAGATGTTGCCTTCGTTGAAGCACGTTTAAAAGACAAGAACATTCATTTTGAACTCGTTGATTTAAACGACTTAGCGTAAGGAGATAAACATATGGAAGTATGGATTCTATTGATTATTAATACCATCTTATCTTTATTATTTATTATTCTTGTTGAAGAAAAGCAACAAAGGATTTTTGGGTTGTTTTTTCTGATCCTTCCATTCTTTGGATTCATCCTATACTTTGGCCCAAAACTGCTCTATAGAATAACCAAAAGACATAATCTATATGATGTAACTAATGTAAAGCTTAAGATCAATGATCAGTCTTTTTCTCAAAAACCAAATATACCAGAAGAAATGAACATCGTTTCCTTTAATGAAATCATGCAGGTGGGTCTTAAAGAAGAAAAAAGAGCCTTGCTTTTGAATGTGCTCAAAGATGATCTTGTAGACAATGCTTCTTTCATCAAATCTGCGATGGGAGATACAGATTCAGAGACGACCCATTATGCAGCTTCTGCTACCATGCAAATCTATACTAAACTAAGAGCGGCTATTCAAGCA
>CAIXIN010000180.1 GCA_903919545.1 uncultured bacterium
AAACGACATCATTTCGTCCATGAGCAAGCCTGGCTGCCCCTATGATAACTCGTGTGTCGAAAGTTTTTTCGCCACCACAAAACGAGAATGTCTCAATCGCAGAAGGTATGATACAATGGAAGAAATAGAAAACGACATCTTCGAATACATCCAGATTTTTTATAACAGGAAACGTATTCATTCAACCCTAGGCTATATGAGCCCGGTTGACTATCGTCGTATGAAAGAGGGTGGGATCTCCGCATAAATAGAGGGTTTCGATTATAGGGACGTTTTCGTCAGTCACTCCACAAAAGTCGTTACAGGCCAGAACTCTGATCGATACTTACACTTATGGTTACTCAACCACTTGGAAAGATCAGATGACCAGTTATGATGAGCAAACCATTACGTATGATTCGATTGGGAATCCGTTAACTTATCGTAATGGGATCAGCTTTTCTTGGACCAACGGAAGAGAACTCGCTAGTTACATCAAGAGTGGAGTCACAACGAACTATACGTACAATGACTCAGGAATCAGAACCAGTAAAAAAATCGGGAACAATGCAGAAACCAATTACTATCTAAACGGTTCAAGCATCGTCAGACAAGTCACTGGAGATAAGATCTTAGATTTCTTCTACGATGAGAATGGGAATCTATATGGCTTTAAAGAAGCTGGGGACATGTATTACTATGTCCGCAATGGACAAAGTGATATAATTGGGATACTAGATAGTACTGGCTTACTCATCGCCTCATATGTTTATGATTCATGGGGAAATCTAGTAAATAAGAATGATATTATTTTAGGGACAGTAGCATATGATAATCCGTTTAGATATCGTGGATACTACTTTGACTCAGACACTGAATTATATTATCTCAATAGTCGATATTATGATACTAGCGTAGGAAGATTCATTAATGCGGATGGTTTGGTTGACCGTCGGACAATGACATCACATAACCTTTATTCATATTGCACAAATAATCCTGTAATTTACACCGACAGTAGTGGACAATACTTTGAAATTATTGGTCTCGCTTTGAGATATATAACCTTAGGATATCAAATATATAACGGATTGGAAACTGGGAGTATTACAGCACATGATCTAGCTAAGGATATAGTTAATTATTCTAAAAATAATTCTGATATAGATATTGTCAAAGATGCAAAGGTATTCTCTTCAATAAACGGTACTTTTGTCATAAAACAAGATATAGTAACTTCTTGTCAATATGGTAATACAATCTATCTGGATAAATATTCATCTACCAGCACGATAAACCATGAATATGGACATTCAGTTCAAGAAAAAATGATTGGAACTTATGAATATACATTTCGAATTGCAATACCATCTGTTATCTACTACAACATTGATAAGGAGACTAATCTACCCGAATTTCTCTATTTTTCAATGCCTTGGGAAAGATCTGCAGATTATTTCGGAGGTGTAGATAGAGGAGAAAACTACTATTTCCCAGGATCGCTTAATTATTCACTAAATTATCTTAAATAGAAGTTTAACTAAGAGAAAGAACACTAACATAAATAGTTAGTGAATCGAGGTCAATATGAATAAAACTAAAATTGCTTTTGCAATTGCGATATCTCTCCTTTTTTCAGCCTGCCATGATACACAGATTTATCGAGGAACATTTCCTGAACTCCACATCATCGCAATTGAAACTGTTATTGGAACAGTAGGTGATGAAATGAATCGTATAATCGTTTTGGATGAAGATAGGTATGGCAGAAAACTATTTGCATATTTAGGTAGAGCGTATTTTAATCGTGAGTTAGACAATCCATATTCATTAGCAATTATTATCGCGCAAAAAACAAATGATCAATATGCATTCTATTATGATGCAAATAACTATATTGTGGTTACCATTGAATCAAAATATAATGACCTGGATGAAGGAAAGGTATATTCCCATTTTACTCAAGATGAAATTGACACATTAAAAATAACTAATGAATGGGATCAACCAATCAATGAGACACGTTTGTTCCGGTTAGATGTTTTGCGCAAAAAAAAATATAGTCAATTTGATATAAGGGATTTGCGACCATTTGTCAGTAAGTTTGAAGGCGAAATCCTCAATTCATATATTCTGTGTTATTCCACTGATCAAAATGGAAAGACAATTCTAGCAGTAATGACAAAAGACAAAAATAGTAAGTATAGAAATTACTTAGTAATGCTAGAAAGGGACGGAAATCTAGTATCTGAAAAATCCATTGTTGAGATTACAGATCAATTTGAAAACACTAATTTCATAAAAGATTTCAAGATCTCAAATGATTGGGCATTTCATTGAAATAATTTTTAGGCAAGATTTTAAATCAATTGAAAATGGACTGTTGTAGATTTATAAGAGGGCCCTCTGAGGTGTATCGTATGAATACAAATGAAGAAAAACGAAGTAACAAGTAATAATGTCAATAGGGCTTTTTTGGTAGAGTTACTTTGTTTAATCTGTGCTATTATAAAAGTCAAACTTTTCAAATAATAGTTAATCTAGAAGTTTCATCATATAAAAACCACGTTTTAGATTAACTAGGTAGTTTCTAGATGAATATTATTGGTGTGTTGATAAAAGCGAAGTCCCTTCGCAAATTGTCATAGTATTACTAACGACTTACCAAGTAATAAGTGTAAAGACCTTGTATTAAACATTTAAGAATGTATGCTTCAATGACTAAAACCAAACTGTCTCATTTTAAAATTTTCCCAAAAAAAGACACTGATTCTTGTAGAGATTCAGTGTCTTTTAGTTTAAATTGGTTAAACAGTTATTCCTAAGAACTGTTTGACCACGATCCCAATTAGGAAGGAAACCAAGGCTACAGACATCGATATGGTAACCATTTCTAAGAAACGCTTCTTGAAAGGTAGATCTTTTGCGACAGAGACATAATAGGTAAATACTAAGATGATAAGGATAACTGTAACCAATAAGACACCTAATGCTAAGACATAATTGCTTAATAAGATATAAGGTAAAGTCATAAGGGCTACCGCAACGATATACATGATACCTGTATAACCTGCTGATTTGAATGGATGTTCCGCCCCATCTGAGCGAGAAGAGAGATACTCTGAGCTCATCATCGATAAGGTAGCGGATATCCCTGTGATCAAACCACTTAAGGCGATGATTTTTGAATCTCTTAAGGCAAAGGTTAAACCAGCTAAAGTACCTGTCAATTCAACCAATGCATCATTCAGTCCTAAAACCATAGATCCTACATACTGGAGTCGATCTTCATCCAATAAGGCAATCAAGGCACTCTCATGAGCTTCTTCATCTTTGGCGATCTTAAAGGCTTCAGGTGCTTCTTTAGCGATCTCATGATAAGAGATGGTGGCTTTATTTTCACCTTTCTCCATAAGCTTTATCGCAAAGGTAAAACCGAAGATCTTATTAAGTAAGGCATACCATCTTACTTTAGCCATTTTAGGTTTAACAGTAACTCCAGTATAGCTTTCCCAGATCTTCGCATGGGCTTTTTCTTCTAGTCCAATTCGTTTGATGATCTCGGCATTCTTGTCATCTTTCATGCCTTTGGCGATGGCGGTATAGATGTAGTATTCAGTCAATTCACCAACCTGCATCTTTAAAATATCTTGTTTGCATTTTTCACTGAGCATGTGTCCACCTCTTTAATAAAATTATAGCACAATGCGACTGGTGTTTCGTTTAATGAGCCTTGTGGTAAAATAGTTAAGCGAGGTCAATCCATGAGGATCATTGTCATAGGTGCAGGTCATGCCGGTGTAGAAGCGGCGCTATCTAGTGCTCGGATGGGAGTAGAAACCATCCTTTTAACCATGGATGAACATCGTATCGCTATTATGAATTGTAACCCTTCTGTAGGAGGCCCTGCGAAAGGGGTCGTCGTCAGAGAGATCGATGCCTTAGGTGGTCAAATGGGGATCACTGCTGATCGTACGGCTTTACAGTTTAAAATGCTCAATACAAACAAAGGCCCGGGTGTCCAATGCCTTAGGGTCCAATCTGATAAAGTAGCGTATTCACAGATGATGGATGAAGTCGTTCATAGTACAGAAAATCTCAGTGTAAAAGAAGGCCTTGTTGAAAAGATTCTCATCGAAGATGGGATCGCAAAAGGAGTCTTGCTTCAAGGTGGAGAGATCTTAAAGGCTGACGCCATTGTCTTGACTTCAGGAAC
>CAIXIN010000181.1 GCA_903919545.1 uncultured bacterium
GTGCTTTCTTTACTCAAAACGAAGCCGCCATCGATGAAATCTACGATAAGATGGTTAAACTTAGAGATCAGATCGCACGTAAGCTTGGTTATAAAAACTTCATCGAACTAGGCTATATCCGTATGAATCGACTCGATTATAACGCAGACATGGTTTCTGTCTTTAGAAAACAAGTCCTTTCAGACATCGTGCCTTTAACTCAAAAACTCTACGCAAGACAAGCCAAACGTATAGGACTAGATCATCTTCATTATTATGACTTGGCTTATGAATTTAAAAACGGAAATCCTAAACCTATTGGAAGTCCTGAAGATATCCTTAAAGCAGGTCAAAAGATGTATCATGAGCTATCACATGAGACCGGAGAATTCATCGATTTCATGATCGATAGAGAACTTTTAGATCTCGTCGCTAAGAAAGGTAAAGAAAGCGGAGGCTATTGTACCTTCATCAACGATTATCAATCTCCGTTTATCTTCTCTAATTTTAATGGGACACAAGGCGATGTTGAAGTCTTGACCCATGAGGCAGGACATGCCTTTCAGTCCTATCAGTCTCGTTGGATCGATGTCCCTGAATGTGCTTGGCCAACCTTAGAATCCTGTGAGATCCATTCTATGAGTATGGAATTCATCACCTGGCCTTGGATGGACCTCTTCTTTGGGAAAGATACTGATAAATTTAAATTCAGTCATTTATCTTCAGCGATGACCTTTATGCCTTATGGGGTCCTTATCGATCATTTCCAACATGAGATCTATGCGAATCCAAACTGGACTCCTACTCAAAGAAAAACAGCTTTTAGAAACTTAGAAAAACAGTATCTACCGCATAAAGATTACACAGGCAATGATTTCTTAGAAAGAGGAGGCTTCTGGTTTCAGCAAGGCCATATCTTCGGATCCCCTTTCTACTATATCGATTACACCTTAGCTCAGATCTGTGCTCTACAATTCTTCAAACGGGCTCAAGATAAAGATCCACAGATGTGGAATGATTATATGAAGCTCTGTAAAGTAGGAGGCACCCAATCTTTCTTAGGCCTCATCAAGACAGCCAACTTAAAATCACCTTTCGAAGATGGTTGCGTATCTTCTATTACCGACTTAGTTGAGAAGACCTTAGATTTAATCCCTGACAGTTCATTATAAAAACTATAAGTTGATTTATTAATTATAAAAAAAGATATCTCTATTTATTCTCAGAGATATCTTTTACGTTTAAGGTCTTATACGCCATAGAGACTTGAAGATCAGTGGTCTTTCCTATGATCATATGATGAGTGTGATTTATATGGTTTATTAAAAAACGGATCAAGTGATCCGTTTTGATTAAGCTTTACTGCCTTCTTTTAAGATGATCTTAAAGAATTCTATACCTTTTTGAAAGGAATCAACGCTGATGCGTTCATTGTCGGCGTGGATGGTACCTCGATCATCTTTCATGGATCCAAAAGGTCCTACTCTATAGACCGCTTCGCTCATCCCATGATAGACACGACTATCCGTTGCGGCTACCATCAAATAAGGGGCGACTACTGAGAATTCTGGATAGACCGTAGATAAGGCTTTCTTGACCAATTCAAATTGAGGGGTATCTGATCTACAAATGTCTGTAGGTTCAGTGCCGTGCCCAATGGAGACCTTGATCTTAGGACCTACTCTGGTTTCGATCCTTCTCTTAACTTTCTCAATACTATCTCCAGGTATGATACGACAGTTGATGTTGACCTTTGCGACTTGAGCCAAGACATTAGGAGCACTTGAGCCTGAAGCCATGGTCATGACGGAGGTGGTTCTTACTGTAGAAGCAGTTTCAGGTGACTTAACTAAAGCCAATAATAAGATAGGTTTAAACAATTGTTTATATTTGAATAGAAACTTCAAAGGTTGAGACATATGAGGCACCAAGGCTTCAAACATTGCGTTTGTGGCGGGATTGAAATCGGCTTGAAACTTATGTGACTCCATCTTCATTGCGGCTTGGA
>CAIXIN010000182.1 GCA_903919545.1 uncultured bacterium
CATAATCCTACTCGTCAAGAACTCTTAAATGTGGTTCGTGATCAAGGGTTTATATTTAGACTCAAATAAGGTAGTAAACAGTTTCAAAAGAAACTGTTTTTTTATAAAAGAATCTTTTATTTACGAAAGCATACTTTCGTAAAATCTCTTTGATAGGTTTAGGTATAATAGAACTAGCGAGGACAATGTATGCCACTAAAACAAGATTTTTTATGGGGCGGCGCAACAGCAGCCAATCAATTAGAAGGAGCTTATCTTGAAGATGGGAAAGGTCTATCCAATGTCGATGTGATTCCTTTTGGATCAAACAGACATAAAGTCATGGCAGGACACACCAATACCTTCGATCTTAATGATCTTGCAGGATATCCAAGTCATTTGGCCATAGACTTTTATCATCACTATAAAGAAGACATCGCATTATTGGCTGAGATGGGTTTTAAAGCCTTTAGGATGTCGATTGCTTGGGCACGTATTTATCCTACAGGTCTAGAAGATCAACCCAATGAAGCAGGTCTAGCTTTCTATGATCGAGTATTTGATGAGCTCTTACGCTATGGGATAGAACCTGTGGTAACTCTAGATCATTTTGATTGTCCATTAACTTTAGTAGAGAAATATGGATCGTGGAGAAGTAGAGAAACTGTCGATTGTTTCATCAAATACGCAACGACTGTCTTTACTCGTTATAAAGGCAAAGTTAAAACTTGGATGACCTTCAATGAGATCAACATCTTGATGCATCTTCCGTTTATGGGCGCAGGTGTCTACTTCAACGAAGGCGATAATCCACTTCATGTCCAATTTCAAGCAGCTCATCATCTCTTAGTGGCTTCTGCTTGTGTCACTAAAGTAGGACATGAGATCGATCCAAACAATAAGATCGGTTGTATGCTTGCGGCTGGATTAACTTATCCTTACAGTTGTCATCCTGAAGATATCTTGATGGCTCAAGCAGCCAATCGAGGCAATTATTTCTTCATCGATGTCCAAAGCCGTGGAGAGTATCCTCCTTATATTCTTAAGCGTTTTAAAAAAGAAGGTTTTGATTTAATGATACAAGAAGCTGATCTTGAGATCCTTAAGAGATACACTGTGGATTATATAGGTTTCAGTTACTATGGGACAGGAGCTGTCGCTCATGAGCCAACCAAAGAAGGTGAAGCTTCAGGTAATATGATGAAGTCGGTTAGAAATCCTTATGTGAGTTCTTCTCAATGGGGATGGCAGATCGATCCAGTAGGTTTACGTTATGTCTTAAATGAACTATATGATCGTTATCAGAAACCTTTGTTTATCGTAGAGAATGGTTTAGGAGCTATCGATAAAGTAGAAGAAGATGGTTCAATCAACGATGATTATCGTATTGATTATCTTAGAGAACATGTTAGACAATTGGTGAAAGCCGTTGAAGAAGATGGGGTTGATCTTATGGGTTATCTACCTTGGGGCTGTATCGATCTGGTCGCTGCTTCTACAGGTGAAATGAAGAAACGTTATGGCTTCATCTATGTCCATAAAGAAGATGATGGATCAGGAGATATGAGTCGTTCACGTAAGAAATCATTTACTTGGTATAAAAAGGTCATCGCTTCTAACGGAAAAGACATCGACTAAAGCATAGTGTAGTAATTGAAGGGTGTTTAGAAAAGCAAATTCCCTTTGTAAAATGTCAAAGTGGTACAAACAAGGGAGAATCAACATGCTGAGCATTAATAGGAAATTCGAGCCAAAGTTTATACAAATACCGATATTGAACACTTTGGGTCGGAATATCTCAGTGAAACAAATGGTGAGGGAATTCGGTATCAGTGCTAATATAATCGGTCAGTGAATGAAAGATCAACGATGGGAATAACATACCCATCACGTCAGTCATTTTAAAACATAGCAATCAATGTGTCACCAAAGGCGATCAAGTAGCTATAGAAGTGTGAATCTGCTCAGATAAATAAACAGTTCTGTTTTTGAGATTATACTCTATGTTATAAGAAGCAAACAAATATCTAAAACAACCAAAATCACACTCATCGTGTGTAGACATTGAACGATGATTCCTTTATGATGAAAACGAAAAATCACTGATAGGGGATCATCATGAATAAAATCAAACAATATATCATATTCTTGTTGTGTATCGGAATGTTTTTGAGTTGCGCAACCGCAAAGGTATCTGCGATCGATGAGGTTGCAGTATCAACTGAAGAAACAGTCAAAACTCCTGAAACATTGGTAGGTGAAATTACTAACAAACGTGAAGTCAACATAAAGACTTTTCTGACATCTGATTTCAGATACCAAGCATACATCTATCCTAATGCTGTCCATTATCAAACCAATGGTAAGTTTGTAGATATTGATAACCGTTTAATAGAATCTAAAGATGATAGTTCTCTTTTGGAGAATACCGCCAATGCTTTTAAGATAAAGTTTTCCAAAAACACCAACGCCAGTAAAATTATCAGTTTCTCGGCAGGTACTTTGGGGTTTAGTTGGGGCTTTGAAGGTTTAAATAAGACTGTAGTTGCCTTTGATAATAATGATAAGAACAAATCAAACAAGATCACAGATATCTCAGAAACACAAGCATCTGTACTTTACACAGATGCTTTCTTGAATACTGATCTTCAATACATTTTGGTTGGCAGTGAACTGAAAGAGAACTTCATTTTGAAAGCCAAGGGAGCTCCGACTTCCTTTACCCAAACGATCTCTATCCAACAGGGCTCTATCTCTGAGGAAAAAGGAAAGATCGTTTTCAAGGATAAAGATGGAGTTGCCCAATATGAAATGGGCCAGCTTTATATGAGCGATGCCTCAGGAGAATTCAGTAGTGCAGTCACTTTCTCTTACATTAAGACCCAACAGGGCATCAACTTAACGATAAGTGCCGATCCAGAGTGGATCAATGATCCCTCAAGAGTCTATCCGATCACGATCGATCCTAGTATCCAAACCAGTTTGGATAAGGCTCTAATTGAGGATGTCCATGTCTCTAGCGGAATGGCTGGGAATTATTTTGGGGGGCACTATATCGTTAAGAGCGGTTATGGCGCAACCTCTCAAATCAACTATACTTATTTGAAATTTGATCTTCCTAAATTGGCAGCCTCTGACCTGGTTGTTTCAGCTACACTAGAAATGTATGTGCGGGATTCCAGTTCTTCCGATCCAACCAATGTCCAAGTGAATGTCTATGAAGTTACGAGCGATTGGGCAGAGAGTTCGACTACGTGGAATAATAAACCAACCAGCAACAGCACCATCGAAGATTATGAAATGGTGGCTTCTTCAGAATGGGTATATTGGGATGTCACTAAAGTTGCGAAAAAATGGTATACAACGGATATTAATTATGGTCTATTAATAAAAAACCAAGTCGAGAATGCCAACTATAAGGAATACTATTCTGCTGATACAAGTTCCTTATATCTCGCTTATCGACCAAATGTGGTAATTACCTATGTCAATACTAATGGTTTAGAAGACCTTTGGACCTATACTTCTCAAGATATGGGACGTGCAGGGACAGCGTTTGTCAATAACAGTACCGGAAACTTGATCTTGATGAGAGAGGATCTTTCCATTTCTGGGGGGAAGATGCCGGTCGGGATCACATCTTTCTATAATTACGATGCCAAGGCAAGTGGAGTAAGATACAGTTGGAAAACCAACTATGAACAGACCATCTCACTAGAAAAGATCGGTTATGTTGGTTTTGAGGTTGATTATTACAAATACATTGATGGAGATGGGACTGCCATTTATTTCACTTTGTCATCTGGGAAATGGATCGATGAACTAGGTAAAGGCCTTGAGTTAACGATAGATACCAACAGTTCCACAGCACGCTATGTCATCAAGGACAAAAGCGAAAATACGCTTGAGTTTAGTGATGCGGGATATCTGGTCAAACTCAAAGACAATGCTGAAACCCCGAATTCAGTCAACATCACTTATACCTCGGGATTAATCGACTATATTGTAGATTCATCCGGAAGAAAGTTTGACTATGTTTATAATGCATCAAACAGACTCTCTGAAATCGATTACTTAGGAACTGAATCAACGATTTTACGTCGTGTTCAGTATGAATATGGCGCAAACAATGATTATCTGCAAGTAACTGCACCAGACGGCAGTATGGTCAAATATTATTACGATCTGAACTATCAAATTACCAAAGCAGTCAACTTGGTGAATACGGTTGAGAAACTAAGGGTCAATTTCGAGTATTTTGGAAATCCTATGATCATCAAGTCCGTCAAAGAATACAGTGATGTAAATGACACAAGCATCGGAAATCAACTCGCGTTTGCTTATACCCAATATGAAACCACTATCACCGATAAATATAGTCAGGATGTCTATTACCAATTTGATAATTATGGTCGTACCATCTGTATCAAAGACACCAATAATGCGGCTCAGTATTATGAATATGGCGCAACTGGTGGATCTCAAAACAAACTGACCAGTGTTTCCAAACTTCAGACGACCACGGTCAATCTGGCTAAAAACATCAGTTTTGAAGCCACCTCAGATTGGGCTCAATTGGATTCTTCAAGAACTCTGAATACTCCGAGTTATTCTAGTTCAATATTTTTATTGGGGACCAAGAGTTTAAGCATCGTTCATCCAGGAACAGCTGGAAGAATCATCTATGCCTATGAGAACATTCCAGTTTCGATGTCAAGCACTCAGAAAGCCAGTTACACCTTATCAGCATATGTAAAGTCAAGTGTTGTTGGAGCTGCTCATCTCAGTATTTCAATCAATGGAGTAACTCAATCGACCAGCACGGATGTCGAAGTGGATGCAGCTAATGTTTGGCAGCGTATTTCTTCTACCATTAACATATCAGAAACAGTAGTCACTTCTTTACAGATCAGATTGGTTGTTGATGCGGGAGCCACTGTATACTTTGACGGTGTTCAGTTTGAAACCGGAGTAGGGGTCAACCGCTACAATATGGTGGAGAATCCGAGCCTTGAGTATATTACCTCAACGACCCCTAACGGATGGACGGCCACCAATATGGCTGGAACCGATGGTTCTTCAACAGCGACATCCTCCTTCAATTCTAAATCTTACTTGGTCAATGGGAGTGCCTTGACTGACAAGAGTCTATCTCAAACGATCACCATCAGCGGAAACGTCGGGGATGTTTTCTCTTATGGTGGATGGGCTAAAGCGATTGCAGCACCCAAGAAAAGCGACAGAAGTTTCCAGGTAACCTTTACCTTCAACAATACCGACAGCACAACCACAGTGGTCAGTGTGCCTTTCAACAATCCTTCCTCAGCATGGCAATACACTGAAGGTAAAGCGGTGGCTGTTAAAGCTTACAGTTCAGTTAAAATCAGTTTTGATTATAAGAAACAACTCAATACCGTTTATTTTGATGGTGCTCAAGTCTATCGTGAAGAGTTTGGACAAACTTATTTGTATGATGACCACGGGAATCTGGTTTCCGCCAAAGACATGGAAGGGAATTCAGATCTAACCGATTATGACAGTTCAAATCAACTCTTAAAACAAGTCAATGC
>CAIXIN010000183.1 GCA_903919545.1 uncultured bacterium
AAACATTTGATTTTGAGCGATGTTGTTGATGTTGGTAAAGATATACGACAATAAGAAAAACCCAAACAGGAAAATGGAGATCAGTACGAGACTGACCAACTGTTGGGTTAAACTCATATTCTCTATAAAGGTCTTGATTCTTTTCATTAACCCAGCCTATAACCATAACCGTAGATCGTATGGATATTGAGTGCTTTTAATTTCTTACGAAGTCTTCTTAAAGTATCATCTACGACACGATCAGATCCAAAGTAATTGGTTTCCCATACTCGTTCAAGGATCTGTTCTCTTGAGAAAGCGATCGTCTTATTACGGACAAACATCATCAAGAGGTCAAATTCCTTCGTCGTAAGTTCGATCTCTATTTCATGTTGATAGACTTTACGTTGAACCAGATCGATCTCATAGCCATCGACTTCGATACGATCATCGTCTTTATAGACCCTACGCATGATGTTGTTGACACGTAAAACAAGTTCTTTAGGTGAGAAAGGCTTGGTGATATAATCATCTGAGCCTTTTTCTAAACCAATGATACGATCAAATTCTTTATCTCTGGCTGACATAAAAATAACAGGTACAGTAGGATTGATCTTTCTGATCTCTTCGATCAAATCAAAACCACTTCGATTATCCAACATGATATCTAATATCCACAATTGGATATCTGGATTATGGATCTGAGCAAAAGCACTCTCATAGGTCAAATGAGATTTGACCTCATAACCATCTTTTTCTAGATAGCGTCTAACCAATTCATTGAGATCTTTTTCATCTTCTACGATTGAAATCACTCTTTTCATGTGAGGTTCTCGCTTTCGATAAGCTTAACGATTTGTGATACCAAGGCATCACATTTGTCTTGAGTAGATGCTTCAGCCATGACCCTTACTAAAGCTTCTGTCCCTGAAGGACGAACCAAGATACGACCATCCGTTCCTAGTTCTTTCTCAAGATCAGATATGATCTTGATTAAGTTAAGGTTCTTTAAAGCTTCTTTTTTATCTTTCACTTTGACGTTGACTAACTTTTGAGGATAGATGATAAGATCTGAAGCTAAGTCAGAAAGAGACTTGTTTTCTTCGATCATAATTGAAAGTAAAGACAAGGCACTTAATAGACCATCTCCTGTAGAGAGGTGTTGCTTAAAGATGATGTGGCCAGATTGTTCTCCTCCCAACATCAGATCTTTTTGAAGCATACGATCATAGACATATTTATCCCCGACTTGGGTCTGTTCAGTTTTGATCCCGGCTCTTTCTAAGGCTTTATATAGACCTAGATTAGCCATGACTGTAGTGACGACTGTGTCTTGTTTAAGGGTCCCGTGTTTCTTCATACTGACTCCACAAACATAAATGGTTTTATCCCCATCGAAGAGCTGACCTTTTTCATCGACCGCAATCAAACGATCCGCATCCCCATCGAAAGCCAAACCGATGTCTGCTTTATGCTCAAGGACGAACTTTTGTAGATCTTCAGGATGTGTAGATCCACAATGGGTGTTGATGTTGATCCCATTGGGTTCATTATGAAGAATCAAGACTTTCGCATTCATCGATTCTAAGACTTGTTGAGCACTTACACAAGCACTCCCATTGGCCGCATCGATGGCGACTTTCATCCCTTTAAGATCGATAGGATATAAAGACTTTATGAAGTGTAGATAATGATCCAAGCCTTCTGGATAAGACCTGATTAAACCGATCTCAGTATCATTAGCGTAGATAAGATGTGTTTCTTTATTGATTACTTTTTCTATGGTAGCTTCTATAGAATCATCGATCTTCATCCCTTGATGGTTAAAGATCTTTATCCCATTGTCATAGTAAGGATTATGAGAGGCAGATATCATTACCCCAGCCACAAAATCTTCTTTAGAGCATAGATACGCTATTGTAGGTGTAGGAACAACCCCTACATCATAAGCATGTGCAGAAGACGCAGCAAGACCTGAGCATAAGGCATATTTAAGCATACTCGAGCTGATTCTTGTATCCATCCCAACCACGATCTTGGATGAAGGATAAATAGCCCCTAAAGCTTGACCAATCTGAAAAGCCATATCTACGGTCAAAGTAACATTGGCTTTGCCTCTGACACCATCCGTTCCAAAATATTGTCCCATAGTGCTCCTAGTTGCTTACTTTGATCTTGATCGTAGATTTGACCAAGGTATACTTCACAAGTGGATTAGGTCCTTGAACATATAAGGTTACTTCGTTTTCACCTAAGACCACATTCTTCATATCGAAATAAACATAGAGATCTTCACTGTTGACGAGATCTATATTGGTTTGAGTCCCAAATAGATTGACCGTAGTGTATACATCTCCTAGATCAACTAAGGTAAAACGATATCCTTTAACGTTATTGGAATATTCGATGATGACATTAGACAAGGACTTGGTTACACCTGCCCCTAAAGTGATCTGCATATTGACCACATTCACAGAAGTCTTTGTGACACCTGATGGTAAAGGTATATCCGCAACCAGATTGGTATCTGTCGTCAAGGTCGTCGCATCTATAGGAACCAAGACTGAATTGATGGCACCTAAGATGGAATCTTGACCATAGATCGTAATGGTTTGATGATCATAAGTAACGCTTTCGATGGCCATCCCATTAGGAATCTCTCCGGTAGGTGAAACAGATACAGGAACGGTCTTATTAGGAGAAGATACCCCTACAGTTACAGTAACTTTAGAAGGCAAGATATCCACATTCATCAAGGCTCCGTTTTGATCATAAGCGACAACAGTACCTTGTTTGGTAAAATCACCGGTGACTTTGGAGACATCGATGAGGACCTTAACCATACCGATTTGATCTAAGGTATCTTGAGAAGCTCTGATGATGACTTCTTGATCAGACATCGTTGGCACACCTAAGACATACTCTTGATTCATTTGATCCTTATTGACGAAGTCATAGCCTAAAGAGAAGCGTTCAGAAATCTTCTTCTTAATGGTGACGACAGCTGTCGTTTGAGATAATGCAACATCCAGTCGAGTTGAGAAGTCTTTAGGACTTAAGGTGATCTCATGGGTTCCTTCAAGTAGACCAGAAAGATCCGCAACGACAGAATAGGCTTTTTGTGTATTCATCAATGAGATATCAGAGAGATCTCCTATGACATAAGCAGAGACTTCTGAAGGTATCCCTGAGATCTCATAGATCTCTGTGTTGGCGATGACTGTTACAGGGATAGACTTGATCTTCCAACCTGATTGAATAGGGTTGTTTAATACAGATTCCCCAAGATTAAAACTAATGGCGGTGTATAATACGACCGCTAAAATCAAAGTAACGAGTTTACTGGTTTTATTGTTGTAGAGAAGCTTATCAAACCATAGACTAACGAATTTTAAGATTCTTAATAAGATCTGTTCAATGGTGGTATAAGTATTCGCGACTTTTTTACTAGAATTGGCGATCTGTTTCGCCAGTTCTAATTTATCTTGCCCATCATGGGTCTGAGGTCTTTTAGTAGCCATGCTTATTCACCTCCTTGTATAGAATCATCTGTTGTATCATCCAAAAGAGATTCATCGGAGACACTGTATTCTAGATTAAGTTTCTCTAAACGATCAATATCGAGTTCTGGATTCTCATTGGTTTCTAAGTTTGTAGGTTCTTCGTTTACTTTAGGAGTTCTTCTCCCAAAACGAGACTTTCTTTCCCCATCGATGGGAAGGATCGTAAGGGTCGTTTTAGGTTTCATCGATTTGGTATGATCTACTTCTGGTTGATCTAGGATGATGGCCTTCTCAAGATAATTTCTAAGATCAGAAATACCGATAAGCTTAAGTTCTCCTTTTTCAGCGATGGAGATACGACCGCTTTTCTCAGAGATGACGATCGTAATCGAATCAGTGATCTCACTGATCCCTATGGCAGCTCTATGACGAGCACCGATACGAGAAGGTAGATCTAGTGTGGTTGGGGGGAAATACGCAGAAGCACATGCAATACGATCCCCTTGGATGATGATGGCCCCATCGTGTAAAGGAGTCGTAGGGACAAAGATCGATTGAATAAGATCTGAGCTTACTAGAGAATTCATTTGGGTTCCTGTAGCGATATAATTGTTTAAAGGATGACCTTGTTCAATGGTAATCAAGGCTCCTATTCTATTGGTAGACAAGTCTGCAGACGCATCAACTAAAGCATCTACCAGTTTCAATCGTTCATTACCTGATAAGGTCGATAAACGAGAGAAGACTGTGGTCTTACCGATACGTTCTAATAAGGATCGTATTTCAGGCTGGAAGATGATGATGATGGCGAGAAAGCCCCATGTCACCAAGACTCCTGCTAACCAGCTTACGGCTGTAAAGCCAAAGAAGTTTGCGGTTGCTTGAAGTAACAAGATAAAAACAATGCCTTTGAAGATTTGAGATGTTCTGGCATTGTTTCTGACTATCTTGACGCCGTAGTATAACAATATCCATAAAATCAGGATATCAAAAATCATTCTAAACAGTTGGACGATGGTTTGTATGGTGCTGTAATCGAACATGATCAAACCCTCCTTAGTCTCAAACATTATAACATAATCTCAATTATGTGATAAACCGAACCTTGTGAAATTGTGTGAGCGCAAGCACAAGATTTGTGTGATACAATGAACTCTATGAACACACAAATACAAGTTGAAAATAAAACAATAACCTTGATTGGGACAGCTCATGTGTCTCATTTATCAGCTCAAGAAGTCCTAGAGAACCTCAGTAGTGGATCCTATGATTCGATCGCCATAGAGCTCGATGATGAACGTTATAAAGGTCTAAATCAAGATAAATCCTGGGAAAATACAGACATCATACAACTCGTAAAACAAAAGAAAACTGGGCTTTTGATGGCTCAGTTGGTTTTAGCTTCTTATCAAAAACGCATCGCAAAGGCAAATTCTATCCAAGTCGGTCAAGAGATGATGACGGCCATCGACTACGCACATTCTCATGAGATACGCTTACTTATGATCGATCGTAGTGTCACTGTCACCTTTCAACGCATATGGCGTGCTTTAAACTTCTTCGATAAGATGAGCATGTTGACTCAACTTGTAACTTCTGTCTTCACCAACGAAGAGATCTCAGAAGCTGATCTAGAAAAACTGAAGGAACAAGATATCCTTCAAGCTGCCTTATCAGAGATCAGTACGAAATTTCCTAAAGTCGCAGAAGCACTTATCTTTGAAAGAGATCGAATCATGGCCTATAAACTAAGACACGCTCCAGGTAAAAATATAGTCGCGATCGTTGGGGCTGCCCATGTCTCTGGGATCTTATCTCATATAGAAAATCCAAATCTAGAAATCAGAGACTTGATGGTGGTACCTGCACCTAAACCAAGCTCAAAGATCCTCTCTTATCTCTTTCCTTTATCAATCGTAGCTTTGATCGTGATCACCATGATCATGACTCCTAATATGGCTCTCAATACGATCATCAAGTTTATCGTATTCAATGGCTCATTGGCTGCGCTAGGCACCTTATTGGCCTTTGGTCATCCTGTCTCCATCATCACAGCTTTCTTTGCGGCTCCGATTGGGATCTTATCTCCTGTCTTAGCGACAGGATGGTTTGCGGGCTTGGCTGAAGCTTATATGCGTAAACCTAAAGTCACCGACTTTATGAATCTTCAAGATGATGCGATGCATTTAAAAGGCTGGTGGAAAAACAGGGTCTTGCGTATCTTATTGGTGGTCATGATGGCCAACATCTTCGCCAGTTTCGGATCGATCATGACATCGATTGATCTCTTTAAAAATCTATTCAAATAAAAAAGATGAAATTTCATCTTTTTTATTTGATTAGGCCCAAAGATCGAAAGGATAATAACCCTTCTCTTTGAATTCCAGAAAACGAGAAACCACATAAGGTTTATCATCATGATAGGTTACCCCAAACCATTCATTCTCAGAAGGCATTACTTTGATTGAGAAAGTCTTTGATTTAATCGTTTCCCCTATCATCGTAGGAATAACATGTTCACATTTTAGTGGATTATTAAACAGTTCTCTTTGAAGATAAAGGGTCAGTTGTTTTCCAGCCAAATCAAAGATCTTAGGGGTAAAGCCCCAGAAATTCATAGATACCAAAGCATCTTGATCTAAAGGATTCCAACCAAATTCATCACTGCCACTTAAAATAAGATCCCCAACACGTTTGATTTTAGCGTGTTCTATAACATTGACCAAAGATCCCTTAGAGACTTCACAAACTCCACGACTTACGGTACCTGAATCAGATAGGGTCTTGGTTAAACGATAACCAACCATACTGTAGACCTCATCTTTAACTTCATTACTTAAGAAATCAAACATTTTCTTAAAGGCATCTTTCCCATAATAATCATCCGCATTACAGATCATAAAAGGTTCTTTGACTTGATGACGACAGATCCATAACGCATGGGTAGTCCCCCATGGTTTTTCTCTACCTTCAGGTGCACTAAAACCTTGAGGTAATTCTTTCATGTCTTGAAAGATAAATTCTACATCTACGAATCTTCTAACTTGATCGACCAAAGCTTTCTTAAAAGCTTCTTCGTGTTCTCGTCTAATGATCAAATAGACTTTCTTAAAGCCTGCTTGAATGGCATC
Organism: uncultured bacterium; assembly: GCA_903919545.1. GTDB lineage: Bacteria > Bacillota_I > Bacilli_A > Erysipelotrichales > Erysipelotrichaceae > UBA2212. The sequence goes on from CAIXIN010000183.1 coordinate 6,614, forward strand.
ATAAATCGAAAAATCGATGATCGATTCTCCATTATTACCTACTGTATCGATTTGTTTCAATCCACCATAACGACTTCCCATACCCGCTGCTAAAATGACTAGACTAGGATTTTTCATAAGATACCTCGTTAACAGTATTGTATAGTGATTTAGCTAAATACTCAATGAGAATTATGAGTTTGAGACCACTATCTTTGTCTTCTCTAGTTCAAATTTCTTCTTAGTGTCGATCATGAACCCATAGGTCACATAACCAAAGATGGCGATGGGTAATGTAAGAAACCAAGTAGGTAACCATAATAAGATCCCTATGGTCGTAAGGATCGCTTGAGT
>CAIXIN010000184.1 GCA_903919545.1 uncultured bacterium
ATGATCTATTATGTGTATCGTATCGATGATGTTAGACCTCGTTTATGGCCATTGATCGATGCGATCATATCAGTAGGATTTGCCTTTATATTGCTTTTTGATCCAGCGCCTAGTTTATTAAGACTGCTTTGGGTGGCTGGTTTCTATATGATCTATGTGGGTCTATTTCAAACCCTACAAGGTATACAATTGGTTACAACTGGTTTTCTAGGTAAACAGATCAATCGTCTATTTAGATTGCCTTTGCCTCATTTTGTGGCCATGTTGTATCCTAGACGAGTATTGACTCAATTCTTAAATCTAGGCTTAGAGATCAATACGAAATATGAACCTATTAATCCAAATCAATTGGAGATCCTTTTCCATATGAAAGGTAATAAATCCGATAATCTAGGACATCTTGATTTCATCTATCAAAACAAGATCTATTCCTATGGAGCCCATGATCCTGATCATCGTCATTGGAACAACAGTATAGGCGATGGTGTCTTGATCGTCAGTGATCCGCAAACGTATTTAGAGTTCTGTATAAGAGTCGAAAAGAAACGTATGATAGGCTTTGTCTATGACATGGATGAAAATCAAAGCCTTCGTTTTAAAAACAGATTAGAAGAGCTCATCTTAAGAACCAAAGAGTGGAAACCTCACTTTGAATCAAGAAATCCTTTGCCTTACGTTCAACGTTTATCTGATGCGACCCATGCGAGTTTCTATAAATTCACTCAAGGATACTTTAAGACCTATTTTGCTTTTGGAACCAACTGTGTTGATTTGGTAGATCATTTCATAAAAGATAAAAACATAGGTCTATTTAGACTCAATGGGATCATTACTCCAGGAGCCTATTTTGATTTTTTAAACGCAGCTTATCAGCTTCAAACCAATAAGATTACTCAAAGACGAACCTATTAGGTTTTGTTTTTGTATAATAAAACAAAAGGAGTTTTTATGAACCTTCAAGAAACATTACAAGCACGTATTTTATCCCACAAGAAAACAGTCTTAGCAGTAGCTGCAGCCGCGGATGAGGAAGTCATCTTAGCGGTATCCAAAGCGGTTAATCTAGGCTATGTCTCAGCGATCTTAGTGGGAGATGAAGATCTCATCAGAGAGCTCAGTAAAGCCCATCATTTCGATCTTAAATCAACACAGATCATTCATGAGCCTGATAAGGTCATGGCTTGTGAAGTGGCCGTTAAACTGGTGTCATCTCATCAAGCAGATCTTCTCATGAAGGGTCTCGTCGATACATCCATTCTTTTAAAAGCAGTCCTCAATAAAGAATGGGGCCTAAGAACGGATCATCTTCTATCTCACGTAACTGTATTTAGTATCCCTGGCTATGAGAAAGCCTTCCTTATGAGCGATGGGGCCATGAACATTGCGCCTAATGTCCAAGATAAAAAACAAATCATCGAGAACTGTATCCCTGTCACCAAAGCATTAGGTATCATAAACCCTAAAGTCGCAGTCATATGCGCAGTAGAGAAGGTCAATCCGAAAATGCAGGCAACCCTTGATGCGGATCAACTGAGCCAACTTCAAAAAGCAGGAGAGATCTTAGGTTGTGAAGTCGATGGGCCGATCGCCTTTGATGGGGCCATTTCAGTAGAAGCA
>CAIXIN010000185.1 GCA_903919545.1 uncultured bacterium
GAAACGTATTCATTCAACCCTAGGCTATATGAGCCCGGTTGACTATCGTCGTATGAAAGAGGGTGGGATCTCCGCATAAATAGGTGCTTTGGGTTATAGGGACGTTTTCGTCAGGCACTCCACAAAAGTCGAAACAGGCCAGAAGGGAATTCAGATCTGACCAGTTATGATGATTCCAATCAACTTCTAAAACAGGTCAATGCGGACGGAACATATCTCTCCTATGATTATGATTTCTTTCATCGAGTCTTTGCATCACAAGACTCAAATGGAACATCTACATACACGAACTATGATGTGTATGGTAATCCAATCTCAACCAAGATTGGGATATCTGAGTTAGGTAACAAGTTGATTGCATATTATAAATTTGATGGAAACGTAAATGACAGTAGTGGTAACGGCTATAACGGAACCAACTATTCTGGGACCTTTGAGACTGGTAGAGTTGGGAATGCGATCCATTTCAATGGAACAACCCAATATGCAGAACTTGGTAACTTCAAAGTGCCTGAGATCTTCACCGTTACGATGTGGGTCAAAAATGAACGTATCGCAACCAATGAATGCATCATTGGGAAAAACACCTCAGCTGGTGGCAATCAATTATTGATTGGAGAGTATAATTCAAAACTAGGTACGAACATCAATGCGAGTGCCACAACAGATGTCGGTGTCAAAACACTTGGATATCAGTTCATCGCGGTAACATTTGAGAAGATAAGTTCTACTCAAACCCATGTTATGTTTTATAAAGATATGGTGCTCATAGGAGATTATATTTCAACTGGATTAGTAGGGGATACCTCTGTTGGAAAAGTCTGGGCAGTTGGAATGGAATGGGATTCCTCAACTAAATCTGATTTCTATCAAGGCAGTATCGATGAATTGGCATTCTTTGAAGGTGCATTGGATGAGACAGAGATCCAAAGTCTATATGACCAAGCGGATACGAAGCTGATTGCGAAATATGATTTCGAATCCGTTTCGGGCGGAGTTATCCTTGATAAAACCAATAATGGCCATACCGCCACTTATGTTGGCGGCGTAAACTTCGTTTCTGGTGCAATGGTGCTTAATGGATCCACTGGATATATGAATCTTGATGATTTCTATTTTGGACAAGACATTACTGTTGCCATGACGATCAAGCCCGATGTCATCAAGAATTTCTCGCTCTTCGCAAAACACGATGCGGCTGGGAACAATATTCTGATTGATGGCTATTATTCAGGCATACATACACGGATCAGAAATGGAACTGTTACTGGTGGTGCACTAAGTGCAGGGGTTACAAAAACAGTTGTTTACACAATTAAAAAGATTAATGAGACTCAATCTAGAATCCAGATCTATATCAATGGGGTAGCTCAACTTACAAGTAATTATTTGATCACAGGTGTTTTAGGTAACACAACAGGTGAAGGATGGACCATTGGACAAGAATGGGATGGCTCAACCGCCTCTGATTTCTTTGATGGATCCATCGATAATTTGACCATCTACAACTATGAGATGACCAGTAGTGAAGTATCGACCAATGCGACTGCTTTGACCAATGGGACCTATGTGCCAACTAGCACAGTGACCCCAATTTCAGTCAATGGGTACAAAACCATCAACTCTTCTGCGACTTATACCTCAGATGGCAACTACATCTCCACAGTCACTGATTCTAGAGGCAATGTGTCAACTTATGACTACAATTCGACCTATGGACGTTTGAACACTTTCAGAGGACCAGGTGAAACGACCGGCGAAGCAACGACCTATACTTATGATGCCAATACCGATCGAGTGACCAAGATTGAGAAGACTGTTGATAATAAGACTTATTCCAACGAATACACGTATGACTTGGATAAACTCACCAAAATTAGACATAACGGATTCGACTACGAATTTACCAATAATATCTTTGGAAGTCCATATCAAGTCAAAGTTGCGGGAACGACCTTGATCACCAATGCCTATCTAGCCAACAATGAACTATTGGATACTTTGACTTACGGGAATGGGGTAGTCGTCAAATTTGAGTATGATGATTACCATCGAATTATCGCTAAGAAAGTCGATAGTGTCGTTAAGTTTGAATTCACTTATGATGATATGAACAATCTTGTCAGCATGATTGATCACACGAGAAGCACAGCTGTGACCTATTCTTACTTCTATGACTTCATGAATCGATTGACAAAAGTTGTCGGATCCAATTCGCACAATATGATTTTCACTTATGACTCTTATGGGCGGGTTGACTCCTTGACCAATGTGGTCAATGGGACTTCTTATAAGAATGAGTATGTTTATGGGGATAAAGATGTAGAAGGAGAGATTCCTGGACTCATCTACAACGTCAAACTCAATGGCGCAACTCAACTGAGTTATGACTATGATCAATTAGCTAGAATATCCTCAAGAACCATTGGGACCACAATAGCATACAACACGACTTATACTTATCTTGATGGATCTGGATCCAATTCGACCACTACGTTGTTGGCAAGCATGACCAATGGTTCTAATGCAGCGTTCAATTACACTTATGACGCCAATGGGAATATCCTGACGATCAAGGAAGGAACGACGACTAAGGCTACTTATACTTATGACAAGATGAATCAGTTGATAAGAGAAGATAATGTATATACCAGTAAATCCATCGATTACGTTTATGATGTCGGTGGTAATATCACCAGCAGGACCGAGTACAACTATAGTGGTGGATCAAGAGGATCTCTGATCGACACCTTCAATTACGTGTACTCAACCAATTGGAAAGATCAGATGACCAGCTATGATGGACAATCGATCACCTATGACACGATAGGAAATCCTTTGACTTATCGAGATAATCTCAGCTTTACCTGGGCCAATGGACGAGAACTGACTGGAGTTACCAACGGTACCAAAACTGGGACTTATACTTACAATAATTCCGGAATCAGAACCTCAAAGACGTATGATGGGGTAACGACCAATTATTACCTCAATGATTCATACATCATCAGACAAACTGATGGAACAAAGACCCTGGACTTCTTCTATGACGAGAGCGGAAACTTATATGGCTTCAAAGAAGCCGGATCAATGTATTATTATCTTCGTAACGGACAAAATGACATCATCGGCATTCTTGACAGTTCTGGTGCTCAAGTGGTATCCTATGTTTATGATTCCTGGGGCAATCCGATTTCGACCACAGGTTCTTTAGCAAACACCATAGGTGCAGACAATCCATTCAGGTATCGTGGATATTACTTCGACTCAGAAACAGGTCTCTATTATCTCAACAGTCGATATTATGATTCAAAAGTAGGAAGATTTATTAATGCGGATGAACCAGCAATATTACAAATGACTCAAGGACAGTTGCTTGGAGCCAATTTATATGCGTATTGTGGGAATACCCCCGTTAATTATTCGGATCCATCTGGTTATGGGCCAGTTGGGGCGGTAATAGGCGCAATTTTAGGTTTTGGTTTAGGTGCAATACTCGTTCCATATATTGCTGATCTGTTAAAATTAAAAGGCTTGGGACGAACCGCTTTCATTTGGGCAAGTGTGGCCGCTATTACAGCCTTGGGAGCATGGGCAGGATATTATATTGGAGAAGCAATATTTAATATTTACAAGGTTGGAGGAACACTTGCTTCTAAGATTAATGAAATGATAATCCGAGGCATAGCAAAATTAGTTGGCGGAACATTAAAAGCTTCGGGTGGGAATGGATGGACACTTAACGTAGGTAAATTAGTTGTAAGGTTAATGAATACAGGCGGAGGCCGAACGTGTTATTTTCATATATCGGTTGCAGGTAAAATGGCATATGACGTTTTTGGAAATGTTGTTAATACTCACGCTCAAACGCATTTTCCTGTAACTATTGAAAATATTGTTAGGTTAGTTGCTTTAATACTTAAACTCAAATAAATGGAGGTGATGATTTGAATTATAAAGAAGCGTGCGATCCTTTTTGGGGAGCGATCATTAAAAATATGGAGTTTGATTTTTTTAGTGAGGTAATAAAGTTTGATTTAATAGTAATAGATGGAGAAACCCAAGCGGATCACACCTTAGAAATTAGGGACTATGAATCTTTGATTTGGATTGAGAAATCCCCATATACACATGAAAACTATGATTTTAAAAGTTGTGATTATTATGAATTTACTGCCATCACTTTTAGAGATGTTCATGCAAATTCAGACGACAAATGGTTGAAACATTATCCGTTAGATTATAATATTATCATTGAGATTTGGGAATCAGCCCTATTGATTAAGTCAAATATGGTATTTGTTGATGGAGTCTCCTTTGAAATCCAATCGTCTCAAATGAGCCACGGACCTTGCCACACTAAATGTAAAGGTTATTAATACTGTTTAATCTCTGGTATGCAGAGAAAAATTCTAATAAATTACAACAGAACAACAACCAGAATTGTGGGTTAAAAATCGCGTCATCTTATCGGATGACGTTCTTTGTTTTTTTGCAGAGGTTTTAGTGGAATAGGTCGACTTTTATAGAGTCACAATGTTAAAGTTGTATGAGTACAAAAGGAGAACCAATACCAAGCAACAATAGTAAATATAATCCAAAAATACGCCACGAACCGTAAACTACATTTTGGAAAGCGGAAAGTCCGCCACCAGTGTCGCTGAGGAAATGGGAATCGACACGAATACCTGTGTGTAAGTGGGTGAGTGAATACCGAAGAAGCAATCAGCTACCCACCTACCATGAAGAAAAGGTTCATAAGGCGATCGCAGTAAAAAATGAAAAGAACTCGCCGCGAGATTGAAGGAGAAAGAGAAGATAATCCGAGAATTAGAAGAGGAGGTCGATATCTTAAAAAGTCCCTGCGCATCTGAGGTGTGTTGAGAAAAGCGAAGTCCCTTTGTAGAATGTCATAGTGGTAGGATGGAACAACAATTCGTGGTTAAGTTTATCTCTGACTATACAAATGACTATACAAAGTGTTTGAACCGGTTAAAAACGGGAAAGAATTGGAGGATTTGTTAAAGATTGGAAGGCTAGGTTAAAGTAGGGAAAAGGAAAAATCAAATCTCATCATCCGCTCCAATTGAATTACAATTCCTTCAAAAAGTCCTTATTATATAAGGACTTTTTGTATGTTAATACAAATGGAATAGGTCGACTTTTGTAGAGTCACAATGTTGGAATAGGTCGACTTTTGTAGAGTCACAATGTTAAAGTTGTATGAGTACAAAAGGAGAACCAATGCCAAGCAACAACAGTAAATATACCCCAGAAATTCGCCAAAGAACTGTGAACCATATCATAGAAAGCGGAAAGTCAGCCACCAGTGTCGCTGAGGAAATGGGGATCGATACGAATACAGTCTGTAAGTGGGTGAGGGAATACCGAAGAAGCAATCAGTTGCCCACCTACCATGAAGAAAAGGGTCATAAGGCGACCGCAGTAAGAAGCGAAAAGGAACTCACTGCGAGATTGAAGGAGAAAGAGAAGAGAATCCGAGAATTAGAAGAGGAGGTCGATATATTAAAAAAGTCCCTGCGCATCTTTATGCAACCCCAGTGATGAAGTATGAGTTTATGGAGGAATATCGCTCAGAGTTCACAGTGGTAAGGATGTGCAAAGCGTTTCGGGTTAAGGAGAGCGGATACTACCGCTGGAGAAACAAGAAGAAGACAGCGCGTCAAATCGAAGATGAAGCACTTGTTAAAGTGATCAAAGCGATCCATATTGAGAGTAAAGAAACCTATGGCCCCAAAAGGATCCAGGATGAGCTCATCAAAATCAATATCACCTGTTGTTTAGGGCGAATCCGGCGATTAATGAGAGAAAACGGCCTTTATTGTATCTCGAGAAAGAGATTCACGCCTTATCCGAAAGAAGACATCGAGAAGAGATACAGTGAGAATGTGCTGGACCGTTCATTCAACGTAAATGAACCCGATAAAGTCTGGTGTGGAGACATCACCTATGTCAAGACGGTCGAAGGATGGGTCTACATCGCTGTCGTTATTGATTTATTCAATCGCGAAGTCATCGGTTATGCCTTAAACAAGAAACCCAACAGTCAACTCACCATGAGAGCGATGGCCATTGCGTTGACGAATCGAAAACCTCAAGCGAGTCTACTGTTTCACAGTGATCGCGGGTGTCAGTACAGCAGCAAAGCTTACCATCACTATCTTGAAGAGCACCAGATCAAAAGCAGCATGAGCCGAGGAGGAAATCCGTATGACAACGCTTGTGCTGAGAGTTTCTTCGCAACACTGAAGAAAGAATGGGTCCATCATCTGAAGTATCAGAACCTTGAGCACCTAGAACGAAGTTTATTTGAATATATCGATCTATTTTACAATCGAAAACGTATGCATAGTCGACTTGATAAATGTTCACCGGCAGAGTATTATAAAAACTATAAGGTGGGAAAAATCGTGCAAACAAACGATTTGGGTATGCATATATGAGTGAAATAATGACTCTACAAATTATGGACTATTCCAAAGGTTATCTTGCATGAAAATAGGACATCTTTTTAGTGCGAAATAACAATGCAAACTGGGTGAAAATGATATCCTCAAAAGAGGTAATGAATGCAATTAAAAGTGAAAATATTTAAACACATTTCAGAATAAATAATAAACTTGTGATGTTTTCGTGGTTTTTGTAATACATGCAATGGATAGTATGAAGGAATTTTCGATACAAAGTTTTTTTGCAAAATTTAGTTGAAATTGGTGTTGACACTATTTCATATAACACATATAGTGAGGATAACAAAGGGGGATTTATGAAAATCCATTTACTTAAAAAGAGTATAATTTTATTCTCATGCTTTATGTTTGTTTTTATGATGATTCCAAAAAAGAATGTGAAAGCGCTTGGAGGTGTGACTCCAAATTTTGTTGCGTGTATCGAAGAACTTGGTGTTTACTCAGAAACCGTTGCTCCGCTTGTGTTATGGGAACAATTTGGAGTAGATGTATTACCGTCAGTAGTGCCTTCCCATCCATACCATGAAGTTACATACATCGCCACAATTGGGATTACTGTAGGCGCTAGTGCTGATTTTAATCTTTTTAAAGTAAAGACAAAAGTAAGTTTTGAGTTATCTCTTGTTGGAACTAGAGAGGAGAAAATTGGTGTTACTTGGGATGTTCCTGCTTCGAATAGAACCATTCACTTGAGCGCAGGTAAATACAGGAGAGTTGTTACAGGGACTATTACTGACACTTATGTTGACTGCGAGGTTGACAGTAGAGTAATTAAAGTTACAGGCACAACCGGTTCATACTATAATGCGACTTACAAATAAGAGATTTATTGTGTATATTGTATCTGCGCTACTTTTTTTTGGTGCTGGTTGGATTGGAAATGTTCTTTTGACTCCAAGACCCAATGAGCAGAATATTGAGACTCGTTGTTTTTATGGTTCTTTAGAAAAACCTGATTTTATCGTACCAAGCATATTGATTGAGATCAATAAGACTCTAAGTGGATATACTTTTAATGGAACCCTATTTAGTGTTTCAAATGTTGATTTTGGTGCTGGAACAAGTATTTATATTCAACTGTCAGCATCACCAGAAATCAAATATAAACTTGATGAAAACCAACCAACACTTGAAATAGAGTTCGATAATACCATACCCGCAAGAATTGACTTTACTTTCTCATCAGTTGATTTGAATTTTAGCAGCGAAGAAATGGAAGAAATATCGAAATTCATTGATAAAAAAACTGATATGCTTGTTTTGTCGATCCAGATATATGATCATTCGAAAACCCTGATTCATATAGTTAATAAAGTCTTTGTTAATGAGTGAGCTTCTGTTTAGGTATCTTTGTAAAAGTTTATTGTTGAAGTCAACTTATTGGATCATTGCACAATTAGTCTGAATTATGATTGAAACTTCGGTACATACCGAAGTTTTTTTATTTGGTATGGTTTGAGGTGAAGAGGTGATAATATTGGCCAAGAGTAAATGGGAATCTGTCAAAGCCAAATTGCACCTAGTAGAGAAGTGGGCTAGAGATGGTATCAGTGAAGAAAAGATCGCCAAAACCTTAGGCATATCAGTAACGACTTTCGAGTTATACAAGAAAGACTATCCTGAGTTTCTGAAGGCCCTTAAAAAAGGGAAGGAATCTCTAATCACTGAACTTGAGAATGCTTTGATCAAAAAAGCTCTTGGTTATGACTACGAAGAAAAGAAAGTCTACACCAAGACCGAAAACGGGCAAGCCGTCACTTATACCGAGATCACCAAGAAACATCAACCACCAGATACCGGGGCCTTGTTTGGACTCTTGAAAAATAAAGATCCTGAACATTACTCTGATAATCCTCAAATGCTTCAGCTGAAGAAACAAGAGCTGGAACTTAGAGAAAGACTGGCCAAAGAAGGCAACTGGTAATGGTGAGATTCAAGACCTTATCAGACTTTTATAAGTCGCCGGAATGGATCACCTTAAGAAAGCGCCTGATGGTCGAACGAAGCATTCCAGAGAAGGGGCTGCTTTGTCAGAAATGTCATGAACCGATCTTGAAGGATCCAGAGTGTATCGCTCATCACATCATCGAGTTAACTCCAATGAATGTGAACGATGTTAAGGTCAGCCTTAACCCAAACAACATCCTGCTGGTACATCACCAGTGCCATAACCAGATCCATGAACGCTTTGGACAAGGATCAGGACAGAAAGTCTATCTTGTCTATGGTGCACCGCTCTCAGGCAAGACCAGCTATGTAAAGGCGCATAAGAAGCGCAGTGATCTGGTCCTAGACCTCGATGAACTGTATCAGGCGATTACATTACTAACTGCCTATGACAAGCCCTTAGAACTATCTACCAATGTATTCTTACTCAGGGATGCCTTGCTTGATCAGATAAGAACACGAACAGGGAAGTGGACCCAAGCTTGGATCATCGGTGGGTATCCACTCAATACAGACAGAGATCGCTTAGCCACTAGTCTTGGGGCTGAGCTAATCTTCATTCAGGCTACTGAAGAGGAATGTTTATCAAGACTCTATAACGATAGGGATAAACTGCCATATCAAATCGAATGGCAGCGATATATCCACGAGTGGTTCCTTAAGTTTCGTCCGAGCCTCCCCGCCGGTTGAAACTTAGGGTAAACGCTTGGGAACTGGACAAGAGTCAACGGATGCACGCAACCCTAAAATTTGAGATTTCCTCAAAAGTTTTGAGAAAAGTCATGAAAACTGAACATCTATAAAGTGAAAGAATCCCGCTTAATATCAAGGTATTATGAATTTGTGAATTCTAACCACAAGATCTTTGAAAATCGATAAAATTATATAGACAAGCATAATTAGCAGGTTTATGATGAAACTAACGTGGGTACAGGGGTACCCAGTTAGGGGCACAATCATGAATCATTTAAAACAGTACTTGATCGGCTTATTGTGTATCGGAATGTTTTTAAGTTGCGCAACAGCTAAGGTGTCTGCAATTGATACTGCAGTACCAACGGAAGAAGCAGTAAAAGCACCAGAAACACTAGTAGGGGAAGTCATAGATAAACGAGAAGTCAACATCAAGACTTTCTTAACCTCTGATTTCAGGTATCAAGCCTATATCTATCCAAATGCGGTCCATTATCAAGTCAATGGAGAATTTGAGGATATCGATAATAGACTCGTTGAATCAAAATCAGATAATACGCTTCTTGAAAATACGGCGAACAGCTTCAAAATCAAGTTCGCTAAAAATACAAATGCCAGTAAGATCGTCAGCTTCTCGAGTGGATCACTGGGCTTTAGTTGGGGGTTTGTTGGACTAAATAAGACCTTTGTTTCGGTTGATAATAATGAATCTCGTAAAACGACGCAAATTACTGATGTTTCGAATACTCAATCGATGGCGCTATATCCGGATGCTTTCCTAAACACGGATATCCAATACTATCTTGATGGGGATCAGATTAAGGAAAACTTCATCCTAAAAGCAAAAGGTGCTCCAACAAGTTTTACTCAAACGATCAGTATTCAACAAGGTTCTGTAATTGAGGAAAATGGAAGAATTCTCTTCAAGGATAAAGACGGAGTGACCCAATATGTGATGGGTGATCTTTCGATGAGCGATGCGTCTGGAGAATTCAGCCGCGCAGTATCATTCACTTTTACAAAAACCATTCAGGGCATTGACCTGACAATCACTGCAGACTCAACATGGATCAATGATCCTTCACGAGTTTATCCAATTACGATCGACCCCAGTGTCCAAACCAGTGTTGATCGGGCAAATATGGAAGATTGCCATGTTTCAAACAATTACCCTAATACCAACTATTATCAAAGTTACATCCTCAAATCCGGTTGGAAAAGTAACTCATTAAGCAATCAAACGTATTTACGTTTTACTTTACCAGAATTGACTTCTGCCGATTTGATTGTCTCCGCGACGCTTCAGATGTTTGTTCGACTAGACGAAAGCGATCCAACCAACGTTCAAGTCAATGTGTATGAAGTTGATCAAGATTGGGATGAGAACACGTTAACATGGAATAATAAACCAACCAATTCCAACACCATTGAAGACTATGATATGGTGTCATCAAATGAATTTGTATATTGGGATATCACCAGGTTGACACGTCAGTGGTATTTGACGAAAGAGAATAATGGTGTTGTTGTTAAGAATGAGAATCAAAATGCATACTATAAAGAATATTATAGTGCCGAGACAAACATTGCTTACGCAACAAAGCGACCGCTAATTGTAGTTACCTATGTCAATAATAACGGGTTTGAAGATCTGTGGACTTATACTACCCAGGATTTGGGACGAGCCGGAACAGCCTTTGTCAATAATGGCAGTGGAAACCTAGTTATCACGAGAAATGATTTATCTGTGCCGGGTGGTAAGATGCCGGTGTCAATAACATCGTTCTTCAGTAATGAAAACCGAAATAGTGCCACAATGGGATGGAAGACAAACTATGAACAAACCATCGCACTTGAAAACATAAACAATGTAAATTACTATGGATATACTGATGCCGATGGAACAAAGGTATATTTCTATCTGGATCCCATTTCGGGTAAATGGATCGATGAACTGAATAAGGGCCTTGAATTAACTTTTGTCGCTCCTACTGATCCGGTTTCTGATCCTGATGTTGCTTACATCATTACAGATCGATCCGAGAATACTTTAGAATTTGATCGAGGCGGGTATTTGGTCAAACTCAAAGATAATGCCGAAAATCCGAATTTTATAACCATTGAATATACAACCGATACATCAAAGAAAATTAGTGTTGTCACAGACTCATCTGGCAGAAAGTATAACTATGTTTATTCTACAGAGGAAGGCAATGACGTCATTGTAATTGACTATGCCGATGTAGACGCGAACGTGCTCAAACTCGTTAAATATACATTTAATACTACCGATCACAAAATGATAGTGAAGTATAGTGATCAAATGAGTGTTAGTTATGACTATGATCCTGTCGAAGGGTTTATAACGAAAGTAACTGATATTGATGAGACCTTTAATGCTTTCACCTATTCAACCAAAGATCCGAAAGTTATTTCGACAATGACAGAGTATGGTGAATCAACAGGTCAACAAGCACCGGCTCCGGAATATAAAGTTGGAAGTGTATACACATTTAGTTATAGCCAGAATGAGACAGAAATTACCGATAGAAACGGTAACAAAGTAACCTATCAGTTTGATAACTATGGACGCACCATCTGTATAAAAGATGCGAATAACGCTGCCCAATATTATGAGTATGGAGCACTTGGCGGTGAAAAGAATAGACTCACCAGTGTCTCCAAACTTCAAACCACCACCATTAATTTAGCGAAGAACATCAGTTTTGAAGCTTCGACGGATTGGCTACAGATTGATTCTGTGGGGACTTTAAACACTCCGATTTATACAACTACATCACCCTTGTTCGGTACTAAGAGCCTGAGCATCACTCATTCCGGGTCTGTACCTAGAACCATCTATGCCTACGAGAATATTCCGGTATCTATTTCGAGCACTGATAAAGTAAGTTATACGCTTTCTGCCTATGTTAAATCAAGTGCTGTTGGGGCTGCACATTTAAGTATCTCGATCAATGGAGCATCCCCAACGACCAGTACCGATGTCAAAGTCGATACTGCAAATGCATGGCAACGCATTTCCTCTACCATCAACATCACAGGTCAAACTGTGACGTCACTGCAAATTCGATTGGTTGTCGATGCGAATGCCACTGTTCAATTTGATGGCGTTCAATTTGAAAAAGGAGTTGGTGTCAATCGATTTAACCTTGTTGAAAATCCTAGCCTAGAGTACACGACAACCACAGTCCCTACTGGTTGGACAGCAACAGGAACCAGTTCGAGTGTAGACTTACTAGTTACGGATGAACACATTTTCAATACCAAATCATATAAAATTACGGGGAGTGCCACTGGAACCAAGACACTAAGTCAAACCATTGCGATTAGTGGAACAAAAGACGATGTTTTCTCTTATGGTGGTTGGGCAAAGGCCATCACAGCGGCCAAACTATCCGGTCGTAGTTTTGGAATGTCATTGAAATTCAATTATACAGATACGTCCACTGAGACAAAATATGTTTCATTCAATAGTTCAGCCTATACTTGGCAATATGCACAAGGGAAGGCGATAGCTACCAAGGATTACACATCGGTTGTGATCAGTTTTGATTACATCAAGCAAGTGAACGAAGTGTTCTTTGATGGAGCCCAAGTATATCGAGAAGAATTTGGAAAAACGTTCTCCTACGATGAGCAAGGGAATCTTGTTGCTTCAAAGGATCTGACAGGAAATTCAAATTCTACGAATTACGACTCATCCAACCAACTGATTTCACAAACCAATCCGGATGGATCCTATGTGTCCTATGACTATGACAATTTCCACCGTGTGACTGCCGCTCAGAGTTCAACCGGGGTTTCAACGAAAATCACTTATGATGTGTTTGGAAATCCGATTACAACCACGATTTCCAATGCGGTTTTTGGAAACAAGCTCATTGCCTATTATAAGTTTGATGGCGATTTGGAGGACAGTAGTGGAAATAATCACGATGCGACAAACGCTGGGGTGAGTGATTTTCAACCAGGGAAAGTCAATCAAGGCATTCAATTCAATGGAACGGATCAATATATTGAATTGGGAAATTTCAAAGTCCCGGATTCCTTTAGTATTTCAATGTGGGTCAAAAACGAGAGATTAACCAATGAGTGCATTATTGGGAAAAACACTGCAAATGGAACAGGCAATCAGATTCTATTTGGTGAGTACAATTCAAAAATTACGACCAATATTGCGAGTGTTGGGGTAGACTTTGGAACGAAAACATTAGGCTATCAGTTTTTGGTTGGTACATATGAGAAAATTGATGAGTCAACGACCCACGTTAAGATTTATAAAGATACTGTTTTGATTTATGAATCATACTTTAATGGGTTGATTGGGGACACCTCGACAGGAAAGCCCTGGGCAGTTGGGATGGAATGGGATTATGTAAGTGGTAATACAGTAAAATCGGACTTTTTTAAGGGAACTGTGGATGAACTGGCCTTTTTTGAAGGGGCGCTGGATGAAACTGAAATCAATGCGATCTATGCTCAAGCCAACACAAAGCAGGTGGTTGCGTTGTTCGATTTTGCTTTAGTACAGGGTAGCACCAACCGTCTTTTGGACAAATCTGGCAATGGGCATAACGCAACTTCAGTAGGGACAGTGTCCTATACCAATGATAAACTCAATCTTAGCGGGAGCGGTTATATCCAACTGGATGACTTTTATATCGGACAGGATCTAACCGTTTCGATGGTTGTAAAACCAAACAGCATTTCAAACTTTTCATTGTTTGCGAAGCATGATGCAGCAGGCAACAACATCCTTATAGAAGGGTATTACAGTGGCCTACATACTCGAATTCGTGATAACACCCAGACTGGTAATGCCTTAACCGTTGGTGTGACTAAAACAATTGTATATACCATAAAGAGAATCAATGAAACTCAGTCAAGAGTACAAATCTATGTGGATGGTGTAGCACAATTGACCAATACAGTCGTAACCGGCGTTTTGGGTGATACGACCGGAAAACCATGGGTTATTGGTCAAGAATGGGATGGATCAACCGCTAGTGACTATTTTAGTGGAACAATTGATAATTTAGCCATTTATAACTATGAAATGAGTAGCACAGAGGTAAGCGATAACCTTTCACACTTGACTTTAGGAGATTATGATCCAAATACAGATGTCTATTCGATTTTCGGTGAAGATTTCGAAACGATCGTTTCATCAGCCACATATACCGCAGATGGAAACTATATCACCAGTGTCACAGATTCCAGAGGAAATGTATCGAGTTACGATTATGATTCGGAAACCGGAACATTGAGTAGTTTTAAATCACCGACTGACTCTACTGGAGAAGAGACTTACTACACCTATGATGAAAATTCAGGGAGTATTAAAGAAGTTAAGAAAACTGTTAATAGTGTTGACTATATAAATGAGTATACTTATGCATTTGATAAACTGGCATCGATAAAGCACAATAGCTTCTTTTATAATTTCACCTATGATTCATTCAATCGACCTGATCAGGTTCTGGTTGGTTCAGTACCTCTAATCACAAATTCTTATGACTCAACCAGTGGATTACTGAATTTACTGACTTATGGTAATAATGACACAGTCAATTACAGTTATGATGAATACCAGCGAGTCATTCGAAAGGTGAATAATGATGGTCTTGTCTTTAGATTCACCTATGATAATGAAGGGAATTTCTCTAGCTTAACTAGACTTCAGGAGGCAGTGATTGGCCAAGAATCATCTGAAGTAGTAATAGAAACGACTCATTATTATTATGATTTCTTGAGCAGACCCGTGAAATCAGTAAATACAAATGGACTCTCTACAATATTTACCTATGATAATTTGGGCAGAGTCAGCGCCTTGACCAACACGATTGCCTCCACTTCTGGAACTACCACCTATAGAAACGAATATGTTTATGGTGATCAGTATATTCCAGGTCAGATTCCTGGACAGATCTACAACGTTAAATTGAATGGCACTACTCAACTGAGTTATGCCTTTGATCAGTTAGCTAGACTTACATCCAGGAAGATAGGCACAACGAACGATTTTACAACGAACTACACTTACCTCGACATACAAGGGACGAGCAATACAACTACTCTGTTAGAGAGCATAAAGAATGGGACCAATGATGCCTACATTTATATGTATGATGCTAATGGAAACATTCTGAAAATCAAAGAAGGAACTTCTCTTAAGGCAACCTATACTTACGATAAACTGAATCAGCTCATTAGTGAAGACAACATCTATACAGGACTTTCTATTGATTATGTTTATGACCAAGGGGGAAACATCGTTAGCAGAACTGAGTTTGCACTTATCGATTTTCAACGATCGACCTTGTTAAGAACTTTCACTTATACATATTTTGCTTCGTGGAAAGATCAGCTAAAGAGCATAAGTTGTTCAGGAACGGACTGCCTTGACAATCAAAATACTGAGATTGTTTATGATAATGTCGGTAACCCAACGACATACTATAATGGAGCAACTTTGTCGTGGCAAAATGGCAGAGAGCTGGCCAGTTATGAAGTGGGCACTGTTACAACCACTTATAAATACAATGACAGTGGAATCAGAACCAGCAAACAAATCGGTACCAGTGCAGCGACGACTTATTATCTCAATGGAGATAAGATTGTCAGGCAAACCAATGGAACATTGACTTTGGATTTCTTCTATGACGAGAATGGTAACCTGTATGGCTTCAAAGATAATGGAGTGATGTATTACTACCTACGCAATGGACAAAACGATATCATTGGGATTTTAAACAATTCAGGCGTTCAAGTGGTATCATATACTTATGATTCCTGGGGCAATCTGATTGAGAAAACCGGAACTGCTAAAGACTCAATAGGCGCTGATAACCCGTTTAGATATCGTGGCTATTATTTTGATTCTGACACTGGTCTTTACTATCTGAACAGCAGGTATTATGATTCGAAGGTTGGAAGATTCATCAATGCTGATGGTCTAGTAAGTACCAGCATCTCTTTGCTTGGAACTAATATGTACAGTTATTGTGAGAATAACTCTGTTAACAAATTTGACCTTGATGGGCGCAAAGGCCAATATTACCGAAATTATTATGTGAATTTGGGGAATCTTGAATATAGAGTTAATACGAGAATTGAACATAAAGGGAAGGTGTATTATTTTACATATCTTGTGAATACTTTAGGTGCAATCCACCTAAGCTTTGATAAAAACTCGGATTATTCAAAACTCCTAAACTCAGGAGGTGACTACAAACTGATAAATGCAATGAGTATAGCAATTAAAAGTCTTAATATGGACGCTTATAAGACTAGAAGTTTGACAGGACTTAGAATTGAACTTTATGAACACTTTAAAGCTGCTCAAATAACTAAAGGATGGGATTGGCTTCACAACCACATGGTTATTGCCGATATGGGTGAAAATAGATTATCAGGAGATGGGTATGATCATGATGCTTTTATCTTTGAAATGCAAGCTTTAGTAGTGGATCATGCTGTTTATTGTGGTCCATCAATTCAATTATTTTCATTATTTAAATAAAGCGAGTAAACTAGAAATGATGAAAAAAATTATACTCGCTGCAATTTTACTATTAGGATCTGTTTTCGCTTTAACGATTTATAGCGATACCACCAATTTTAAGAAGTTAGTTATACCTTCATTTGGCAGTATTGATATCCCCAAAGAATGGAATGTTATTATGCATAAGGATGGAATAATTTTTTGTAGTATTTCACTTTGTCCAAGTGACGGGATTGTATATATGTTTCAGTTTGAATATGAGAAGAGGCAAAATGATTGGTTTATTGTAAACAACGAAATTGGATCATTCATGGTTCTAGGAGTGGATCATGATGGGAAAAACGGTATATATTCAAATAACACCCAAATTACCACTTTGAATATTCTGATAAACGACGAAACACATAGATATTATCAACTTGATATGTGGACAACAAACCAGGACAAAGTTATGTTTCTTGTTAATGCAGAATATGTTGGATGGCCAGTCGTTAAGAAGATTCTGCTCTCATTTTCTGAAATTAGTTAGTGGGTTTTTAAACTGGAGTGTGTTGAGTAAAGCGACGACCCTATGTAAAATGTCATAGTGGTGCAAACAATTTTGAAGTTAATACTAAGCAATTATAAGAATTTTCTGATATAGTTAATGGACAAATCAGTAAAGTACGATTTAAAGCATAATATATTAGCGAAACTAACGGCAGTAGGATCCTGGATCAAGGAAAAACAAACTGTCGTGAATGATTAATCAACGAAAGTGAAAACATTCCTAACATATTGATTAGAAACATAACAATCACTTGTCGCATATTCAAGTAATTAGGTGAAGAAGCGCAATAATGCTTTGACTTTCAACTAGTCCTTTTGGATATAACTTTGACTCATCTTAATCATCAAAAGTCTGAAACAACCAAAATCACACTCATCGTGTGTAGACTTTGAACGATGATTCCTTTATGATGAAAACGAAAAATCACTAATAGGGGATCATCATGAATAAAATCAAACAAACTGTCGTATTCTTGTTGTGTATCGGGATGTTTTTAAGTAGCGCAACTTCAAGAGTGGCTGCGATCGATTCTGATACAGTCTCAACTGAAGAAACTGTCAAAGCACCAGAGACTTTAGTGGGAGAAGTGACGACGAAACGAGAAGTCAACGTCAAGACTTTCCTGACCTCTGGTTTTAGATATCAAGCCTATATCTATCCCAATGCGGTCCATTATCAGAATAACGGGAAGTTTGAAGATATTGATAACCGTTTGGTCGATTCAAAAGATGATGTATCCCTGCTTGAGAATACGGCCAATGCTTTTAAGATCAAGTTTGCCAAAAATACCAATGCCAACAAGATCGTCAGTTTTTCTGCCGGATCCCTGGGTTTCACCTGGGGCTTTGTTGGATTGAATAAGACCTTTGTCTCTTTCGATAATAACGAGATGAACAAATCAAACAAAATCACCGACATCTCGAATACCCAGACCTCGGTCTTGTATTCGGATGCCTTTTTTAATACCGATCTGCAGTATCTGTTGGTAGGTAATGAAATCAAAGAGAACTTCATCCTGAAAGAAAAAGGCGCTCCGATTTCCTTTACCCAAACGATCTCGATCCAACAAGGTTCAGTTAGTGAAGAAAACGGAAAGATCGTATTCAAGGATAAAGATGGCGTGACCCAGTATGAAATGGGTCAACCGTTGATGAGTGATGCCTCAGGTGAATTCAGTGATCAAGTGACTTTCAGTGTCGTGAAAACAGCCCAAGGCATTGACTTAACGATCAGTGCTGACCAAGAATGGATCAATGATCCGGCTCGCGTCTATCCAATCACGATCGACCCGAGTATCCAAACGAGTCTTGATAAATCCTTGATTGAGGATGTCCATGTCTCCAGTGGAATGCCTGGGACTTATTTTGGGGGACATTATATCGTCAAGAGTGGGTATGGCGCGACCTCACAAATCAACTACTCATATTTGAAATTTGCTTTGCCTTCCCTGGCAGCCTCTGATTTGGTTGTTTCAGCAACCTTGGAAATGTATGTTCGGGATTCCAGTGTATCAGATCCAACCAATGTCCAAGTGAATGTCTATGAAGTGACCAGTGCTTGGGCTGAGAACACGACCACCTGGAACAATAAACCATCCAACAATTCAATCATTGAAGATTATGAAATGGTGGCTGCGGCAGAATGGGTGACTTGGGATGTCACCAAAGTCGCAAAGAAATGGTATACAACCGGTGTCAACAA
>CAIXIN010000186.1 GCA_903919545.1 uncultured bacterium
TGTAGATCAGTTTACGCCATCTTTTTTTAAGTTTATCTTTCATACGTCCACCTTCTTTAAGCGGATGTATTCATAGACGATATCCATCAAAGAAACGATCCCTATAAGATCATCGTTTTCATCGACGACAGGTAATATCATTAAGTTATACTTCTGCATCTGTTCCATGGCTTCTTCGATCTTATCGTTGTCTCTTAAGATGACTATTTCTGTTTTCATCATCGATCTTAAGACTCGATTGGATTTCGCGTGGATCAGATCCACCAAAGAGATGACCCCAACCAATTTCTTATCATCCGTCACATAAACGAAGTTGGTAATGTCTTCTTCTGGTTGTTCCTTACGAAGTTGTTTTAAGACAGATTTAACGTTTTCGTCTTTATCAAAAGACATCATATCGGTCATCATCAAGGATCCTACCGTACGATCATCATATTCCATCAATTCTCTGATCTCTTCAGAGATATGTTCTTCCATTTCAATCAAGAGCTTTTCTGCGGTGATGTCGGTGATTTCTTCTAGGATATCAGCGACTTCATCTTGAGGCATCATCTCTAAGACATCGGCAGCTTGTTCAATTGGGAGTTGTTCCAAAAGGGCCTTTTGGACATCGGATTCTACTTCTTCTAAGACATCAGCCGCTTGTTCAGTATCCAAAGACTTAAAGACTTCGATCTGAGCTTGTTGATCAAGATCTTCGATGATGTCGGCGATGTCTGCCGCATGCATGGTGGTAAGCTTTGTATAAGGTTGATTCAACTTAAGATTATCTCGATTAGAAATCAAAGGTTGAACGTCATCCCATACGACCAGCTTATTATGAAATTCCTTATGAAGAAGATTGGACACCATAATCCCTGCATATTCTAGACCTAAACGACGAATAAGACCTCTTAGTCCAATGTCAGCTGCGATAACGGCCCAGTTGTCTTTGATAAGACCTATTCTAATGTCGTTGACACGTTCTACTTTTCTTCCGTTGATGTCGATGATCTGACGATCTAGGATATCCTTGGCTAAAAAGATCGCATTTTCTGGAGGTGATGTAAAAGTCACCTGAGTCGATCCAAGTTGTAGATAATATTTATTGGCACTACTGCGATAGATCTGTATGGCTTCACAGTTGATGTAGAAAAGGCGTTTGCCGCTTTTGACTTCTATGGCGGTCAGAGTTGGTTTGATCCCTCTGGAATCGATTAAAACGTCATTGAGGTTACCTATGACAGAATCATCGAGATTACGAATGTCTTTATGAAGGATCTTGCTGAAGAATAAATTGTTGCTAAAGGTCACATTGCTACTCCTCTCAAGTGGTGAGAGGAGCAGTGAGGATCCTCTCTATAGATATAAGCGTATTATAAACAGATGGGGTACTATGAGGGTCTGTGTCCATAAAGAGTCTCCTTTCATTTACACTCATTATAGCTTCTAAATCAGCACTAAACAACCCGCAATTTGAACTTCGTTTCATAGGTGTAAATGGTATGCTATAATTTACTCAAAACCAAGGAGAACTTTATGCCAACACCTCATAACAATGCCCAAAAAGGACAAATAGCTTCAACTGTATTAATGCCAGGAGATCCGCTTAGAGCGAAGAAGATCGCTGAGACTTATCTAGAAAACGTCGTTCAATTCAACGATGTTAGAAATATGTTTGGATATACAGGAACCTATAAAGGTCATCCTGTCACCGTAATGGGATCAGGTATGGGAATGCCTTCGATCGGGATCTATTCTTTTGAGCTCTACAGTCAATATGATGTTAAAAAGATCATTCGTATAGGATCTGCAGGATCTTATCAAGCGGATGTTAAAGTCTATGATGTGGTCTTGGCCAGTAGTGCTTATAGTGAATCTTCGTTTGCGAAGACAGCTTTTGGATATGAAGAAGATACACAGGTTCCTAGTCCTAAGCTCAATAAGCAACTAGAAGCTGCAGCGAAGAAGCTAAATATTCCATTTAAAACAGGTACGATCCATTCTTCAGATGTCTTCTATCGTGGAAGTGAACAAGACATATCACAAGTGATCGCTGATAAGCATCTTGTCTGTGTAGAAATGGAATCCTTTGCCTTGTTTGCGAATGCCCGTTATTTAGGTAAAGAGGCTGCTTGTTTATTGACCATCTCAGATTCCTTGGTTACCCACGAAGTTACAAGTGCAGAAGAAAGACAAAACTCCTTTACGAAGATGATGGAGATTGCCTTACAGATCGCTTTGGAGGAATGATGAAAGTCATCCTGATCATAAGAGACTTAAAAACAGAAGAGCAAGCTGAGAAGCTAAGATTGGCTTTAGAAGATACTCGTTTGATCTTTAGCGTTAAACCTAAAGATCATATCGTCGTGATCGAAGGGGATGCGGATGCGGTCTATACCGCAAAAGTGACCATAAGAGAAGCAGGTTTTGTCATAGAGTAAAACGAAAATCTGTTTTTAAGTTAAAAGCACTTGAAAAAAGGTTGGGTAGTATGTTAACATTAGAAAGCGCTGTAAGGTGGCCTTGCGGAAGTACTCAAGCGGCTGAAGAGGTGCCCCTGCTAAGGGCATAGGTCGGGTTAAACTGACGCGAGGGTTCAAATCCCTCCTTCCGCGCCAATTTACGTTAGTGTTGTGTAGTGGTCCAGTGGTGTAGCGGTTAACATGCCTCCCTGTCACGGAGGAGACCGCGGGTTCGAATCCCGTCTGGACCGCCATTTTTGCAGGTGTAGTTCAATGGTAGAACGCGACCTTGCCAAGGTCGACACGGGGGTTCGATTCCCCTCACCTGCTCCATCTTAAAAACAAAAATCTCGCTTGAGATTTTTTTGTATGTTGTGGTTAAAATAGATAAGCAATACAGTGGAATTGGTTGACTTTTGTAGAGTTACAATGTTAAAGTTGTATGAGTACAAAAGGAGCAGCAATGCCAAGAAACAATAATAAATACACCCCTGAAATACATCAACGAACCGCGAGTTATATTTTAGAAATTTGTGAATAGCTATGCAAAACAGATCAAATTAAATGTATAGTGTGAATGCGCTTAAAACATGAATTAATTAACTCGAGAATTACTTGACTTAACACACACTATAATGGTAACCTCAAATTGTAATGAATATGATTGAATAAATTTCGAATAGGGGGATTCCGCAAGAGTAAATGTCTCATTGTAGTTTTTTTAGGTTTTATGAAAGGGTGGTCAATTATGACTAGGAAAATCATAATATATTCGTTTATTATTGCGCTAACTGTAACGGTTT
Organism: uncultured bacterium; assembly: GCA_903919545.1. Lineage (GTDB taxonomy): Bacteria > Bacillota_I > Bacilli_A > Erysipelotrichales > Erysipelotrichaceae > UBA2212. Next base: position 3,248 of record CAIXIN010000186.1, read on the forward strand.
TTTCATTTAATTCTAACAGAGCAAACGCATTGACTAACAATATCATTAATGATTCGGAGCTAACTCCCGATTCTTTAATTACGCCAAACATTGCGTGTGATCTCGATTTAGGTTGCTACACAATTTCTCATTATGACATTGGTACGCCAATAGTGTTGTTTGATCGGTGGCTTGCTATTAATTTTTACGATCCATCAACTGATAAATTTGGGTGGGCATCACTTTATATGACAGAATGCGATGGTGGAGCATTAGTTACAATAAAAACAGCAGGTTGTGCTGTTGCTTCACAGGCTTCGATAGCGCAGAAATTCGCTGACCCCACAATAACTCCAAGAGAAGTAAATTCTACCGTTACATCTTCATGTTCTTACTCAGCAGGAGAGTTTGTAACAGCATATACAGGAAAACTAGCATTGGATACTACCACTCATGATCCAGTCGCCAATAAAAATATAGCTACAATTACAGCGATTGTTAAACCTTACATTACTTCGGGTAGATTAATAATGATTTACGCATCGGGATATAAGAAGAATTCTTCGGGAGGCTATGTACTAGACGCTGATGGCAATAAGGTGAAAATTTATCATTTTGAGGTAATTAATCGATATACATATACGCTTTATACCTATGATAATGGAACTGAAGAGATAAAAAACCTTCAAATCCTTGTTACAGATTCAAGTAACAAGGATACTACATTAACAAGCTTTATGTCTAAATATCCATATGTTATTAGTATTGACATTTTTAAGGACTTACCATGAAATATCGAAATTTAATTATTTTAAGTGTTCTCCTTTTAGTTGGTTGTACTTCTGGGACTAACGAAAAAGATTATCAAACGTTGTTGAATAAAGTTAATGATTTGGAAAATCAAATTGCTTCACAGCAAAAAACAATTGATTGTCTTAACTCTCCAATTACACAAGGTGTATTTTTTGCTCAAAACAGTTATTCATGGTCAATTTATTCTATTGAGTTTCTAACTTGTAGACTCATAAGAGTTGTAAGTTATGATGATTATGGTGGTTTAGATTTTAGACGTTATTATAATATACAGGAAGATGAGCCTTTAATTTATCACATAAATGCGGAAATTGTTTTTCCCGATTCATATGGATACAATACATACATTCAGTTAAAAAACGAAGTTTGGCCAGGTAATGATTTCTTGAAACAACTTGAATTTACAATTGATAAGTCTACGATTTATTTTGGCCGTATTAATGATTCAGAAAAACATAGACAATTTGCAACCTTTAATCAACCCGATGCTAATTATTGGCCATCCAAATTACCGTGAATGGGTTAATCCAGTTAAGTGCTAATTATAAAGTCTCGCATGTATGTGATTAACTTCAGATTGTAGCATTATAAACTAGGCGAATTCTTTTGCATAATTTCAAATTGATAGAAATAAGTAGACTTCAAGATCATTTATTGTATCTGTGACTATACAATTGACTATACAAAAGATGCGAGCCCGTGAATCCTGGTAAAGAATGGTAAAGAATATTCGGGGATTGAAGGCTTGGTTAGAGGTTATTTCAAATCCCCTCACCTGCTCCAGAGTCATTATAAGTCCCTAATCGGGACTTTTTTTATGTCTTGATTATACTGATCATCTATTTTGAGTGTCGTCTATGGTGTAATTGTTAGGGATTCAAATGATGCTAAACAAAGCGATAAAGTTTTATGATAAACTCAAAATAGAAGACCACAAGTAAGAGGACAAACCATGATCATTCTTTCTATTTCTATTGTTATCTTTATTGTCTTAGAATTCGCAAATATAATGATACTTTACTTTAAACCAGATTCTAGAGTCGGTAATGGGGTAGCGGTTTTTAAAGCTTGGGAAGATTCAAAACAAGATGAGGACCTTCATTTATTTGTCCGATACATGACCAATTGGGTAGCAGGCACAAAGCTAATATTTATCTTTCTTTTACTAGTAATATTATTTATTGGTTCTGAAACCATAAAAATGGTTTCAGTTATTGCGATGATCTTATCTATATCTACTTACTTTTGGAGATTACACCCACTCATTGTGAAATTAGATATGAAAGGGGAAATCATCCCTAAAGGATACTCAAAACAACTTAGAACTATGATTGCTGGATTTTTAGGATTGTTTATAGTAGCGTTAGTGATTTATTTTCTTATGAGATAAATAGGTTTAGAAATTACAGGTGGGAATTGATAACTCGAAAAGCTTACTCAATTCCCACATCTATTCATTCTAAAACGGAAATCTATCTTGAGATTATTTTGTAGGTTGTGGTAAAATAGATTAGCAATGCAGGTGTAGTTCAATGGTAGAACGCGACCTTCCCAAGGTCGATACGGGGGTTCGATTCCCCTCACCTGCTCCATAAGACAAAAAAGCCCATCAAGGGCTTTTCTTTTTGTATTAATTTCCGAAACTATCGATGTTTAAGCGGATATAGTCAGTGATGACTTGACATAGATCTATGTCATCAGATTTTTCATAAAAAACATCATCTAGATCACTTAGTGGGTCATCTTCATAGGATTCTATAAAGCTATCAAGTGTTCCATCATCTAGTGCTTCATATCGTCCTTTTTGATTGGTCACGATATCCATGGCTTCCTTAATTATGGTGCTAATCTCAGGAGCTCCAATTTTCTCATAGCCATTAACACACAGATGAACATAATATTTAGTTTCATTGAAGAAGACTTGATTCAATCCACCGTTCATGATTTCACCATAGACTGAGAAACAAACGTATGCATTTTTAACTGGTTCAGGTAGATCCTCTAGTTTTACCTTTTTATTCCATCGAAGGTTGTCTACCCAATAAAGCATCGCGTCAAGCAGCTGACTGTCTTCTAATTTTGAGAAATCAGCTTTGGATATTTGGTTAAAGCGTTTTTCATTTTCTCTCATCTCGGTCACAAATGGGGGTTCAGATCCTAAGATCTGCTTCTTTTTGGGTTTAAAAATATTGAATAGTTTCATAAGAATACCTCTTTAGAACTATTATAAACGACATCTTGCCTACATGGGTGTAGATTAGCTAATGAAAAATGAATATATCCTAAGTGTAAAATGATCATAAATAGCCAAGAGCAAGCTTCTTTATTAAATCACTCTTTTTGCTTTTCCATTCTATATAGGTTAAATTGAAGGTACTTAAGTGTAATAAAGGAGACCATATGATTGAAACTTTTAAAGAATATCTAGAAGGAATTCCTGAACCTTCTCAACGAGAAAGAACAGAAGAAGTATTGAATTGGATCCATAACAAGTATCCAGAATTAGAGACGCGTATTGCGTGGAATCAACCTATGTTTATTGATCATGGGACTTTTATCGTAGGATTCAGTATCTCTAGTAAACATCTTGCATGTAGTACTGAGTTGGTTGGGATAAAACATTTCTCTGAGGAAATTAAAAAAGCAGGCTATGAACAGACGATGATGTTGATGAAGTTTCCTTGGAATAAGGCCATCGATTATGAGCTTCTCTCAAGAATGATAGAGTTCAATATCGTTGATAAAGCCAACTGTCAGACATTTTGGAGAAAGTGAATACAAGCATCCATAAAGATAATTCATCAATTTTAACGAATTATCGTCAAAACAATTCATGAGCATATATAATATGTATACATACAGTTTGTGTTAAACTCAATTCAGTTGTAATTAATTTAAACAATACATGAGGATCTATGCAAAAACACATTCAATCAGGTGAGGCGCTTCGTCAAGAAGTGCGTCAACATCTAAGAGCCTACAATTCGAAATATTTAGAAATTCAAGATGATCTTGAGATCGTTTTTGATGAACGAGATGCCAATGGCAAATTGTTAGGAGGTTTGGTCTGTACCATTGTAGGTCAATGGCTAGAGATCGATTACCTATGGGTAGAAACCAGCCATCGCTATAAAGGCTTAGGATCACGTTTATTGATCGAAGCGGAGGCAGAGGCGGTTAAGCGAGGCTGTAAGTACGCAGTGCTCCATACCTATAGCTTTCAAGCTCGTCCTTTCTATGAAAAACATGGATATCATCTGGCCTTCGTTCAGAAACATTATCCTATCGTCAATGTTAAGTATCATATGACCAAGACCTTATAAACACTTAAAGCCCTTACGGGCTTTTTTTATAGATCTTTTTCCATTCTTATATCATTATGCCAAACACCACCAGAATAGGTAATGTGTTCATTGATGATGAAGGGAGTATAACCCATTCTTTCATAGAGTTGTTGAGCTTTATGATTATGATCGAAAACACCTAACTCGATACGTTTATAGCCCAATCGACGACATTCATCCTCAAGATAACGCATGGCCATCTTAGCGATGCCTTTTCCCCAATAAGACTTCTCTCCAATCAAAATGGATATCCAGGCTGAATCAGGGGTCTTTCTCATCAACCAATGGAAATCCTTGGTGATGGAGATCTCTCCGATGACTTCATCTTCATCCATGATAAATAAATGGGTGATCTGAGCATGAGGTTCAAGTTGTTTCAAGACATCTTCTATGGTAAACACATGAGGATCCTCTTCTTTAAAATTAGGATGAATAAAAGAGGCGATCTCTGGATCGTTATACCACTTCATCATTCGCTGGGCGATTTCATTACTCATTATTGCTTGTTCAAAATGGATGTTCATCTTTTGTTGACCTTATCCTTTAAACATTCTATCACAGTGTCCCTTTAACATTTAGTCATTCAAATGGAAATAATAAGAAAATAACGCTATGATATCACCGTTAAAAGGAGACCTGTATGTCACAAATCATCGAAAAATTCAAACTAAATACCTATAAAGAACTTCCTATCATGAATATGCCTAGCTATCTAAAAAGCGAACTTGATGTTTTAGGATCACATCCACTTAAAGATAAACAAGATGCCTTGCTTGTCTTTACCACCTCCAATGAAGAATTCTTCTCAACCTTAAGAACTTTGGTTAAAGAAGATCCTATTAAGGATAAGGGAGTATTGTTTCTCTGTTATCCAAAAAAAGGTAATCCACTGTATCCATCTTATGTCCATAGAGATGAGATCTTTCCTAAGGTAGAGATGGATGATGATGGCTTTATGTTTAAAAGCGCTTATAAGTTTAATCGGATGTTGGCTTTCGATGAGATCTTTACCTTATTGGAAGTAAAGAAAATAGATTCTAAGAAAGTACCTAATGCACGACCTTCTCAAATAGGCTCAGACTATATCCATCATATTCCAGAAGTAGAAGTCTTATTAAAGGAAGAACCAAAAGCCTTATCTTTCTTTCAAAGCTTAGCTGCAGGTTATCGAAAAGACTGGGCAGTCTATGTCTTCTCAACAGAGAATCTTGAGACTAGAAACAAAAGAGTTCATGAAATGATACGTATACTAAATGATGGTCATAAGAATATGACCTTATATCGTCAATCACTGAAGAAACAATAAGCCACCTTATGGGTGGTTTTTCTTTTGGATGCTATAATAGAAACAATGAATTGAGGATAACCATGGCACTAGAAGCAGCGATCGAACATTTAAAAGAATTTAACGTAGAATCTCGTATACAGGTTTTTGAGGTCTCTAGTGCGACGGTTGAGTTGGCTGCCTTAGCAATAGGCGTTGAGCCAGAGCGTATCGCCAAGACCCTTGCTTTTCGAGATGAAGAAGGGGCACTATTGGTTGTCACTGCAGGTGATGCGAAAATAGATAACGCTAAGTTTAAAAGTCAATTTGGGATGAAGGCAAGGATGCTTAATCCAGAAGAGACCTTAGATAGAGTAGGCCATGGGGTAGGTGGTGTTTGTCCTTTTGGGGTAAAGGCTGACTGTAAAGTGTATCTAGATCAATCGATGAGACGCTTTGAGACCGTGTTTCCAGCGGTAGGTAGCTCTAATTCAGCGATTGAACTGGATCTGGAAGAACTTGAAGAAGTTTCGAAATCATTAGGATGGATCGATGTATGTAAACTAAACACCGTGCAGGAGGAAACTCATGAGTGAACCAAGACTAACTAAAGTAGGCATTGTTGGGATCGGTGGTATCGCTAAGAAAGCGTACCTACCTGTTTTATGTAACTTACCTGGTATAGAAGTGATCCCCTGTACTCGCAATCCTGAGACCGTTAAAGAGATCATGAGCCAATACCATTTAAGATTTGGGATGACCGATCTTAAAGAGCTCATCTTAGAAAAACCAGATATGATTTTTCTGTGTTCAGCTACAGAAGCCCACTTTGAGCAAGCCAAGTTGATCATCGAAGCGAAGATCCCACTTCATATCGATAAACCTGTGACCTTATCTTACGCAGAAACCAAAGCATTGGTGGATCTAGCGAAAGCGCATAAGACACCGGTGATGGTTGGATTCAATCGACGTTATATTCCTTTCGTTAAAGAGATGGTTACTCAAGGAATACCTGATTTGATTTTCTTTCAGAAAAATAGGATCATTCCTCAAGGAGATGAGATACGACACTTTATCTTTGATGACTATATCCACGTCATAGATACCTGTTTATACCTGCTTCAAGAACCTGTAATTAAGGTAGACGCAAAAGGAACCTTTAAGAACGGTAAGATGTCTATGGTTGTGGTGAACTATTATACTAAGCACAGTCATGCGATAGGGATCACCAATTATGACAATGGGGTAA
>CAIXIN010000187.1 GCA_903919545.1 uncultured bacterium
ACTACTCGATATGAGCACTCGTTTTAGAACCCTAGATGAGATCATGGATGTGACCACAAAGCCCATCATCGTTGATGGGGATACCGGAGGTCAAACAGAACATTTCGTCTATAACATCAGAACGATGGAAAGAATGGGAGTCTCTGCTGTCATCATCGAAGATAAGACAGGACTAAAGAAGAATTCTTTGTTTGGGACAGATGTAGAACAAACACAAGACTCTATAGAAAACTTCAGTGCGAAATTAAAAGCAGGAAGAGCTGCTTTGAAATCGAATGATTTCTTATTGATCGCTCGTATCGAAAGCTTGATTCTCGATAAAGGTATGGATGATGCTTTAGAAAGAGCTTTCGCTTTCACCAAAGCTGGTGCTCATGGGATCATGATCCATTCACGTAAGAAAGATCCTTCAGAGATCTTTGAATTCTGTGATAAGTTTAGAGCCGTTGATAAGACCTCACCTTTGGTCGTCGTTCCGACGTCTTTCAATAGTGTTACTGAAGAAGAATTCGCAAAAAGAGGTGTCAATATCGTCATCTATGCGAATCAGTTTACCCGTAGTGGTTTTCCAGCCATGAAAAACGTAGCTGAAACGATCTTAAGATCTCATAGAGCGAAAGAAGCCGATGATCTATGCATGTCGATCAAGGAGATCTTGACATTAATCCCTGAAGAATTTTAAAATGAACGCTTTATCACTACCTACTCATCTTCATTTTATGGATCCAAAAGGATTCATAGAAACCATGATCTTAAAATCAAAAGGACAAAAGAGTGCCCTATTTTTAAGCGAGTCGGCAGCGAAACGTTATGATCTACTATCGATGATTGAAGCGATGAGTAAGACAAGTGAATTGACTTGGATCAAAACCATTCCTTCTAATCCTGATTATCATGATTTAGCTTCTACTTTACGTTCATTAAAAGGACGTGAGATCGATACTTTCATCGCCATAGGAGGAGGAAGCAGTTTAGATCTAGCGAAAAGCACTGCAGCCCTTTATGCGTATAAAGAACAAGATCTCTTAGATGAGACCATCTTAAAGATCATTTTAAATAAGTCCTATCTAGAACATGAAAGTAGACCTAAGTTGATCGCTGTCCCTACAACAGCTGGGACAGGCAGTGAATTGACCCGATGGGCCACCATATGGGACTTTGATCATGAGAAAAAGCTCTCGATAGAGACAGCTACCTTAGCCTTTGATGAGGCCTATATCGTAGTAGAATATACCTTAAGTATGCCTTTAAAATTAACTTTATCGACAGGATTAGATGCCTTGACTCAAGCCACTGAAGCATACTGGGCCAAATCAACAACACCTAGTGTTCAGATCTTAGCTTTACAAGCCATTCGTCTTATTGTCAGAAATTTACCAAGAGTATTGGCAGATTTAAACGACTATGAGTTTCGTAAGAGCATGATGATTGCTTCTCTTTTAGGCGCTATGGCTTTTAGTAATACCAAGACGACAGCATGTCACTCCATCTCTTATCCTTTGACTTTAAAGTTTAAGATGGACCATGGCTTAGCGTGTGCTTTGACTTTAGGAGACATCTTAAGACATAATCTAAGTGCCTTATCTAATCCAGAAAGTGTCTATGAAGCTTTCAACATCAACAATCCTGAACAAGTGACCCAATG
>CAIXIN010000188.1 GCA_903919545.1 uncultured bacterium
AGTCGTTCATAGTACAGAAAATCTCAGTGTAAAAGAAGGCCTTGTTGAAAAGATTCTCATCGAAGATGGGATCGCAAAAGGAGTCTTGCTTCAAGGTGGAGAGATCTTAAAGGCTGACGCCATTGTCTTGACTTCAGGAACCTATATGTCTTCTAAGGTCTTAGTAGGTTCTACCGCTACGATCAGTGGTCCTGAAGGACAAGCCACTACTAAGGATCTTTCTCAATCCCTAAGAGATGCAGGTCTTAAGACCTTTAGATTAAAGACAGGAACACCTCCTAGAATCAAAACGAATTCGATCGATTTTACTCAAGGTCTCATTCAACCAGGTGACAGTTCCTTTATCCATTTCTCTTTAGATTTCCCAAAAGAAAGCTATCCACAAGATCAAGTCCCGTGTTATCTCATCTATACTCAACCAGAAACTCATTCTGTCATCAAACTGAATCTTAAACGATCAGCGATGTATTCTGGCTTAGTTGAAGGTGTAGGTCCACGATACTGTCCGTCTATTGAAGATAAGCTTGTTAGATTCGCCGATAAAGATAGACATCAGATCTTCCTAGAACCTGAATCCAGATCACTAGATACGACCTATATCCAAGGGTTCTCAACCTCTATGCCTCATGAGGTCCAAGATCAAATGATTAGATCTTTACCTGGTCTAGAACACTGTGTCATCGATAAATATGCCTATGCGATCGAATATGATGCGATAGAACCTACTCAGCTTTATCCTAGTCTAGAAGTCAAGACCATCTCACATCTCTTCTGTGCAGGTCAAATCAATGGGACCAGTGGTTATGAAGAAGCAGCTGGACAAGGTTTGATGGCTGGGATCAATGCGGCACTTAAAGTCCAAGGTAAAGAAGCTTTGATTTTAGGTCGTGATGAAGCCTACATTGGGGTCATGATCGATGACTTGGTTACCAAAGGTACCCAAGAACCTTATCGACTATTAACATCTCGTGCTGAACATCGTCTATTGCTTAGACATGACAATGCTGAAAACAGACTCTCAGAAAAAGGATACTCTATAGGATTACTACCTCAACGACGCATCGATATCGTTAGGATACGTGCCTTTCAAACCGAAGCTCTGATCAAACATCTCAAATCCGTTCGTTATACAGTGAAAGATGAGATGAATAATCTTATGAAAGATAAGGGCTATACCGATATGACTGAAGGTCTCAGTGCTTATGAATGTCTAAAAAGACCTCATATTACAGCTCAAGATCTTATTCCTTTCTTTGATTTCTCTCCTTATGAACAAGAAGTCATCGATACGGCTGAAATCGAGATCAAGTATGAAGGGTATATCGTTAAGGCTCTAAAAGAAGCCAAACGACATGAGACTTTGAACAATCATAAACTGGATCCTGAATTTGATTATGCGCAAGTGCCTCATCTATCCATCGAAGGCCGTCAAAAGCTAACTAAGATCCGTCCTTTGACTTTAGGTCAAGCCTCACGTATCTCGGGGGTCAATCCTTCAGACATCACCGTCTTGGTCAATTTTTTGGCCATCAGGAAAAACAAATCGGACAAAGTGTAAAAAACCATGAGGGAATTTGTTATAATTCTACTATGAATCAGGAAACCTTCAAACACCAACTCAGCGTGTTCACCACCCGCGATTTAAACGTCGTTATGGCTCAATTTGAGACCTATTTGAATCGCTTGGTCGAAGTCAATAAGGTCATGAATCTAACGGCCATTACTGAACCTGAAGAAGTCTATGAGAAGCACTTTCTAGACAGTTGTTTGATCTCACCACAGCTTAAAGCCCACGATAAAGTGGCTGATGTAGGATCAGGTGCTGGATTTCCAGGACTCTGTCTCGCCATCATCAGAGAGGATATCGAAGTGACTTTGATCGAGCCTACCGCTAAACGATGTAAGTTTCTAAGTGATTTGATCTTAGAACTTGATTTAAAAAACGTGTGGGTCGTCAATTCTAGAATCGAGGACTTACCTTGTGTTCGTGAAAGCTTCGATGTGGTCACCGCACGAGCAGTTGCACAATTATCTATCTTGCTTGAGCTTTGTGTTCCTAGTTTAAAAGTCGGTGGTCTTATGATCGCGATGAAAGGGCAGAAAGCCTTAGAAGAACTTGAAGAAGCCTCTAAAGCGATCAAGTTATTACATCTTAGTTTATTAAGTGCTGAACCTGTAACTTTACCTAACGCAGGACTACGTCATAATCTTGTCTTTAAGAAAGACAAGAGTACAGAATCGATTTATCCTAGAGCTTACAATCAAATCAAAAACAAACCCCTATAGGAGAAACTATGCAAGAAACCCGTGAAATCGCCAGTCATTTGATCCAATCCAACCGTTATCAACCTCGTTTAAACTTCGATGACGGAACCTTAAAAGAACTGGCCACCTCCATCAAAGAAAACGGGTTGATCCAACCGATCTCAGTTAGACCCATTGAGAAAGGTTATGAGATCATCGCAGGAGAACGTCGCTTTAGAGCCATGATGATGCTTGGCTTTACTGCCATCCCTTGTATCATCTCTAAAGTAAACGATACCCAATTGGCTGAAATGGCCTTAGTTGAAAACATCCAACGTGAAGATCTATCCGCCATAGAAGAAGCTAAAGCATTCGTGGTCATGATCGAAAATCAAGCTTTGACTCAAGATAAGATCGCTCAAAAGATGGGCAAATCCCAATCCGCTGTCGCCAATAAGATCCGCTTGCTTCAGTTGCCTCAAGAGATCCAAGATGCGGTAAGTTCCCATCAGATCACAGAAAGACATGCGAGAGCACTCTTAGCCGCTCCTGTTGAAGATAGAGTCCCTTTATATAAGAAGGTCATCGGTTCTAACCTTAACGTTAGACAAACAGAAGCCTTGATTGAACATCACGCAGTGACGCCTAAACATAAGCCTACCACTAAAGGCGTGACGAGAAATCTCCAGATCGCCATCAATACGATCATCGCTTCGATCAAAATGATCGAAAGAACAGGCATACCTTTAGAGTATAAACAAACCGACAAAGAGGATGCGATCGAATTCGTGATCCGATTCAAGAAGTAGAAAGAGAGATTTATGGGAAAAATCATTGCTGTAGCGAATCAAAAAGGCGGAGTTGGTAAAACCACAACCGCCATCAATCTTGCCGCTGGCCTGTCTTATTTTAACCAGAAGGTGCTTTTGGTTGACTTTGATCCACAAGGCAATACGACCCAAGGCGTAGGGACACCTAGAGAAAACATCAAGTTTTCCATCTACAATGTCCTTATGGAAAATCATTCCATCAATGACGCTAAACTAAAATTGACTCATCCTCCTTTGACTCTAGTACCTGCGACCATCGATTTGGCTGGTGCTGATCTAGAAATGGCTGAGTATAAAGTAGGAAGAGAACGTCTCTTAAAGAATAAACTAGATGTCATCAAAGCAGAATACGACTACATCATCATCGATTGTCCTCCATCTCTAGGTCTACTTAACACCAATGCCTTAACGGCAGCGGATTCTGTTTTGATCCCAGTTCAATGTGAGTACTATGCCTTAGAAGGGTTGACCCAACTCTTATCGACGATACGCTTGGTTCAACGTCTATTCAACGATAAGCTCATCATCGAAGGTATCTTATTGACCATGTTTGATGCTCGTACTAAGCTAAGTCTAGAAGTTCAACAAGAAGTCCGTAAGTATTTCAAAGAACGGGTCTATCGTTCATTCATCCCACGTAACGTTAAGTTATCAGAAGCTCCTTCACGAGGTCAAAGCATCTTTGAATATGATGTGCGCTCAGAAGGTGCCAAAGCATATGCGGCATTGGCGAAAGAAGTCATGACTGCCAATCCAAAGGAGGTCTAGTATGGCTGATGACAAGCCTCGTTTAGGACGAGGATTAGAAGCAATCTTTGGGGAAAACGTCAGTTCGGTCTTAGAAGAGATCCAACACTCACACGCCAATAACTCAGAAGAAATCTTACTAGAGCTTATTCATCCCAATCCTTATCAACCTCGGCTTCATTTCGATGAGACCAAAATCGAAGAATTGGCCCAATCTATCCGTGAACACGGTGTCTTTACACCGATCTTGATTAGAAAAGCAGTAAGTGGTTATCAGTTGATTGCGGGAGAACGACGTTTAAGAGCGGCTAAAGTAGCTGAGCTTAAGAAGATCCCTGCGATTGTTTTAGAATTCACTGAAGCTGAAATGATGGAGATCTCTTTGATTGAAAATATTCAACGAGAAGACCTCAATGTGATCGAAGAAGCCAAAGCTTACGACAATATCCTCACTCGATTAAACATTACCCAAGAAGCCTTAGCGAAGAAGGTTGGTAAAAGCAGAGTCCATATCACCAATACTTTACGCTTGCTTCAACTGCCTAAAAGCGTTCAAGATCTCGTGCTTAATAAAGTCCTGACGATGGGCCAAGTTAAACCCTTGATTACACTAGATGATCCTTCTAAGATCATCGCCATTGCGGAAAAGATCGTCAAAGAAGGACTCAGTGCCCGAGAAGTAGAAAAACTCATTAAAGATAAGAAGTCTAATCCAAGACCTCAATCACCTAGTACAGATTACTCATATGCGGAACACTTACTCTCTGATAAATTTCAAACGAAAATCAAGATCGTTTCTAAAGCACTTACGATTCATTTCCAAGATGATGATGATTTGAATCGTTTATTAGAACTGATGGGCGTCATCGAAGACTAAAATGAAACTCGATCCTATTGTGGCTTTGGCGACGTCTTTACAGACGCAAGCCATCTCCATATGTCGTCTCAGTGGCGATGACGCCATTGAGATCGCTGAAAAGCTGACTCACCTAAATCTAAAAGATCAAGACCATAGGATACTCTATGGTTTTATTCATGACCCTTTAACCGAAGAAACAGTCGATGAGGTCTTAGTCTTAGTGATGAAAGGTCCTCGATCCTATACCAGAGAAGATGTGGTAGAGATCCATTCTCATGGGGGAATCTACGTTACTCAAAAGATTCTATCTTTAATCATAGGCGCAGGAGCTCGTTTAGCTCGACCAGGTGAATTTACCCAAAGAGCAGTCCTTAATGGACGATTGGATCTGGCTCAAGCTGAAGGGGTCAATGCGTTGATCGAAGCAGATTCTGAACAAAGCGCTAAACTCGCCCTTAATCAATTAAAAGGGGCTCTATCAGAATTAAATGAACCTTTAAAAGAAGAACTTTTAGGTATCATTGCCCACATCGAAGTCAACATCGATTATCCAGAATACGATCTTGAACAGATCACCAGAACACAACTTAAACCTAGAGTGCTTTCGTTTAGAGATAAACTTCAACTTATTCTAAAGGAAGCTCAAAGTGGACAACGTATGAGAGAAGGGGTCAAGACAGCCATCATAGGGAAACCTAATGTGGGGAAATCCTCTTTACTCAATGCCTTGCTTAATGAAGATAAGGCCATCGTCACAGAGATCCCAGGAACTACTCGAGATGTGGTAGAAGGCACCATACGTTTAGATAAGGTAACCCTTCATCTAATGGATACTGCAGGATTAAGAGAAAGTGAAGATCGTATCGAAAAGTTAGGTATCGCTAAAACAAGACAAATCATCAAAGATGCGGAATTGATCTTGTTTGTGGTCGATGGTTCACAGAAACTAGATGAAGATGAGAAAGCGGTACTTAAATCACTGGATCCTCATAAAACGATCCTTATCTATAATAAGAAAGATTTAGGATCATCTTCAGAGCGACTAGAGATCAGTGCCTTAAATAAGGATGTGAAAAGCTTGATCAAGGTTCTTAATGAACGCTATGAAAGCGATCAATTCGTTTTTACGAAACCAGTCCTTAATAATGAAAGAACAGTTGGCTTAGTGAGATCAGCTTTAGCCAGTATAGAAAGTGCGTTAAGCGCGATCGAAGATGACATCGCTGTCGATCTGATCAATTTAGATTTGACTTCAGCCTATGAAGCTTTGGTGGCTTTAACTGATCCAGAAACCAATGTCTCCATCACCGATGAATTGTTTGCGCGATTCTGTTTGGGGAAATGATGAGTTACACAGATACCCACGCCCATTTGGCGGAAAGTGAATTTGAAGCAGACATCGATGAGGTCATCCAACGCGCAAAAGATAACGACATCAAACGTATCATCTTAATAGGATGTCAAATCGAAGGCGCAAAAAGAGCCTTATCATTAGCTAAAAAAGATCCGATCTTTAAAGTCGCAGTAGGATTTCATCCTGAAGATGTCTTAAGTCTCACTGAGAAAGATTGGGAAGAGATGGAGTCTATGATGAGAGATCCTTTGGTGATCGCCATAGGTGAAATAGGCTTAGATTTCTATTGGGATAAAGATCCGCTTCATCATGAGATCCAAGAAGAAGTCTTTCTTAGACAGATCGAATTGGCCAATATCTTAAATAAACCCATCTTGATCCATTCTAGAGATGCCATCCAAAAGACCTATGATCTCTTAAAAGCAGTGACTGTGATAAGGAAAGGCGTTATGCATTGTTACTCCAGTTCACTTGAAATGGCGAAAGAATTCATTAAACTGGGCTATATGATCTCCTTAGCGGGACCTGTGACCTTCAAGAATGCGCATGTGCCTGTCTCTGTAGCGTGCGGAATAGATCTCGATCATCTCTTGATTGAGACAGATAGTCCTTATTTGACCCCTCATCCTTATCGAGGAAAGCGAAATGAGAGTGCTTATGTGAAGCATGTAGGAGAAAAAATAGCAGAACTTAGAGGAATTGATGCATCACAGCTTCAAGAAATCTTAGAAGAAAATTATCTAAGAATCTTCGAAAAGTCATCTTGAAAGCGGTTAACAGAGCTTTTTAGGCTTCATAATTTGACAAACTGAAAAATATATGCAAAAATGCACCCGTTATCAAGGAGGAATTGTTTGAACCCTTTGAAAAAATTTCTTGGATTAGGCGTATTGATCATCTTAACTGCATGCTCAACGCAAGAGTCCATGAACATCGTGTTGCAACAGTCGCAAGAAAATGCATTTCTTAGCAACAGCAATACGGTACCTTACAGGATTGTTGAGGTTACTGAATACGAATTCGTAGCCAATCAAACCGTAGTCGAACTGCCTTACGCTTCCAGTAGGTCAGGTTATACATGGTTAGTTTCGAAAGTGAGCTCAGGTAGCCCAGCGCAACTCGCAGTCACTTATCGAATCACCTATGATCTAGAAGGCAATGTCCTATCTAGAGTCAAAATCCCAGGAATGGAAACCTTAATACAGGCTATTCCTGCGACGTATCAGTATGGATCTAAAGTTGTGAAAGGTTCCTACTTCTATGCCAGAGCAATCTCCCGTTATGGGTTCGATTGTGTTGGTTGTGAAGCACCTGGAGCCACAACAGCTACCATGGCCAGTATGTTGAAAGTCTCAGCGACTGCTGTTAGACAAAGCGATGGCACATGGAAAGATGGGATTACTTATGATGGTTACTTTTTGGTGGCAGCTGATAAAGCACTCCCCTTATGTACAGTAATTGAAATCTCAAATCATCATTTCTCAGGAAGCGGTATTATTGAAGGCAAGCCCTTCAAAGCACTGGTTGCTGATCGAGGTAGTGCGATAACCACTAATCGATTAGACTTCTTCATTGGGACTGAAAGTTATTTGGATACCGTCATCCACAATGCCAAATCTGCTGGCACTAAGATTACGGTCGTAGCATTCTTGAAGTGGAAGCGAAACAGTTTAGGTCAAATGACCTGTGTAAAGTAAGCGAAAGCTTGCTTTTCTTTTTACTCTATCCATTACTTTACTTTGTTTACAATAGTGTTTACAATATTTATATCGAGGTAACGTATGATCCAAGATTATGAAGCTTTGGTTAAACTAGGACTGTATCCTTCTAAGAAAGAATGGTTCTCTAAATATGGAAAACATGGGATCGATTATGTATCCTTGCTTAATCATAAGAAAAATACATTAACTAAGATTCCTCTTAAGACGAAAGAAGGATCTTTGTATTTTAATGTGGCTTATATTTCATCTATCTTAAATGACTATTATTCAAGTCAATCCTTAGGTCTAGAATCTGAGCTTCATTTTACTCAAGTCTTTGAAGAGATACTTATATTTAGTGAAGTAGAAGGTACTTTAGAAATAGAAGGCATCAAGACATCTAAGAAGAAGATCGAAGATATCCTAAAGAAAGAAAACTTGACCCCTGATGAACAAGTGGTCTTCAATATGAGAAAAGGTTTAGATTATATCTCTACTCATGAGATCACCGAAAAAAATCTTCATGAATTGTATGAGATCTTATCTATGAACTGTCTCAGTGATGAACAGAAACTAGAAGAAGGCTATTATCGTAAGAAAGAAGTTGAGATCCTAGATCGATATGGACAAGTCAGCGATCGAGGCGTAGAAGCACTTTATCTAGAACCTTGGATGAAGGAATTCATCGAGTTTATCCAAATCAATATGAACTCTTTGAATCCATTGACCTATTTGATGCCTCATCTTATCCATTACTATATGATCCTGCTTCATCCTTATTATGACTTTAATGGGAGAATGGGAAGGATCTTGGCTGTATGGTATATCTTGAAGTGTCCGTATATAAAGGATAAGATGCCTATCTTTTCTGAAGCCATCAACTACAATTCCAAAACGAAGGCTTTGTATTATAAGGCCATCGAGAACAGTAGGGCAGATGAGAATGATCTTACGTTTTTCTTTAAGACAATGTTTATCTTAGGCCAGACTTTTATTACGGTCTATCTAAAATTGGATGAGATCGAGACCCAATCACGAAGAAGAGCTAAACCTTTGACTCAAAATGAGATCAATACTTTAAAATCTATCCTTTTATATATTAAAGACAAGACCTTCTTTACTTGGGAAGATGTATCCTTTGTGGATAAACAACAATTCTCTAAACAATACTATTTAAGATTACTGAACTCTATGACAGAGAAAGAAGTGCTTACTAAAACAATGAGTGGAAAAGTAGCGCAATATAGATTAAAGTAAAGATATACATTAAGGGGTGGACGTCATCTATGAAAGTGGGAAATATGAAGAAATTATTTTTATTGATAAGCATACTAATACTATCTGTCATATCTTTGGGTGGATGTAGTTCATCGACTATAAGCAACCAACGACTAGAGCAAGATATCTTAGACATCAAAGAACTTGCCTTGATCAATAGTGTCAAAGAAATGAATATTATCACTCAAGTTGAAAGTGATACATCTTTCGAATACAAATTGAGGACTACATTGGAGTCCTATAATTACAGTGCGATTGCGGATATTACGCTTCATTATGAGAAAAATGCCGGAGCTTGGGACTTATCAGATCATCAAGTGGATATCGTTAGTATAAGCGCAAAGAACGACCCATCAATTAATGCAGCTGTTTCAAAAGTTATAGCTAATGTAAGCAATGGACTTCTCAACCATCCACATCTACTTGGGGTTAATCAAACATATACCTTGCTTTCATCGACTGGTTCTAAAGAATCTGGTCTAATGAGTTTAGTGATAGGTGAAGACTTTGAAGATGACCATATGACAATCGATGTCAAATATATGGTAGATGCAGTGTATGATTTCCAAACAGGTTGGAACTTTACACTAACAGATTGGGTTTATACCGAAAATATGAGGTGGTCAGGTACTTACGATCTCATATGGACTCGATCTGAGCCACAATTTCCAGATTCACCAACGAACTTATACTTTGCGGTCGGTGATAAAATCCAAAGTATTTACATCACTGGTGAATCATCTTATGTCAGACACATGGATCAAACGGAGCTTTATAGTAATACGCTTCGGGTACAATATAATTTTAAAGGGAAAGACTATGACTTGATTCCAATCGTTGACAATTCAACAACTAGTTTCACTGTTGAGTTCGATAACGTACCTCATGAGGCTTATATAGTATTCAATTATTATACCCGCCCTCTCGACTACACCGATCCTAACTACCACCCTTTTGATTGTTATGCGGCTCATGAGATGTATGGTATTTTAGAAGACCATGAATATCTTGGGGAGCACTAGAGCTTGTGCTCTTCTATAATGGAACTATGAAGATAAAAGAACTCATCGTTGTGGAAGGAATCCATGACCTTAATAAACTAAAGACAGTGATCGATGCAGAGATCATTATCACTCATGGACTTCATCTATCAGATGATGTCTTATTGACCATTAAAGAAAATGTCATGACCAGAGGGGTCATTGTTTTTACTGATCCTGATACACCAGGAGATCTTATTCGACAAAAGATCAGTGAAGCTTGTCCAGAAGTAAAGCATGCCCATCTTAAAAGTAAAGACGCTCGTCATAAACGAAAAGTAGGCATTGAGCATGCCTCCTCTGATTCCATCCTACAAGCACTATCCAATTTATATACACTCAGTGACGCTAAAAGTGATCTTACTTATGGGGATTTGTATGAGCTAGGACTAAGCGGTCATCCTGATTCTCAGGCACTTAGAAATCAAATTGCGGAAGTCTACCATCTTAGTGATGTGAACACAAAGAAGCTTTATGCAAGATTATGTGCCTTAGGGATACAAAAAGCTCAACTTACACAAGAAGTTCAACTTAAAAAGATTGACTAAACTGAGCCCTTTAACTATACTTAAAGCGTATTCAAATTAACCAACGCATAATCCCTCTAATATGGTGAGGGAGTCTCTACAGGGTTACCGTAAACGACCCTACTACTATGGTTAGAAAAGCGATCAAGGTGACATTCTCTTTATGAATGTCGATTGAGTCGGTTTCTCCC
Source organism: uncultured bacterium (assembly GCA_903919545.1). GTDB lineage: Bacteria > Bacillota_I > Bacilli_A > Erysipelotrichales > Erysipelotrichaceae > UBA2212. Next base: position 10,771 of record CAIXIN010000188.1, read on the forward strand.
GACTTTTTTTATTTGCGGGGTTAGTTCTATACAGAAAGAAAAAGGAGAAAGAAATGGAAAAGTTTTTCAAGCTTAAGTTTTACGGTACCAATGTTCGCACCGAAGTCGTAGCTGGTTTTACAACCTTCTTCACAATGGCTTACATTCTTATCGTCAACCCGAATATCTTAGGAAATACGGGATTGGATAAAGGAGCCTTATTCTTGGCTACTGTCTTCGCATCAGCGATCGGGACCTTGGTTATGGGCTTATTCGCCAATGTACCTTATGCCTTGGCGCCGGGGATGGGTCTCAATGCCTTCTTTACATTCGTTGTCGTATTTGGCTTAGGTTTTACCCCTTATGAAGCATTAGGAATGGTCTTCATCTGTGGTATCATCAATATCTTGATTACAGTTACTCGTATACGTAAACACATCGTTAAGTCTATTCCTTTATCACTACAACACGCTATTGGTGGTGGTATTGGTTTATTCATCGCTTTCATTGGTTTGAATGATGCCAGAATGTTGTTATTGGCTCCGTTCAATGAATACGGAACAGGTTATACTGAACTCTTAGCGTTCAAAACTGCACCTCAAGTATTATTCATCATCGGTTTGGTTCTATGTGTTGTCTTAATGGCTAAAAAAGTAAAAGGCGCGATGTTGATCGCCATCATCTTGACTACTGTTATTGGGATCCCTATGGGAGTCGTAGATTTCAGTGCTGCAAGTGTCAATCCTACAGCCATCGGCGATGCTTTCGCTGCTTTAGGCAATGTCTTTGGGAAAGCTGTTACTGATGGTTTACCTTCACTATTCTCAAATGCTTCTCGTTTACCAGTCGTATTAACGACCATCTTTGCTTTCTCACTGTCTGATACCTTTGATACCATCGGGACCTTTATTGGAACTGGTCGTCGTTCAGGCATCTTCAGTAAGGAAGATGAATATGCATTAGAAAACGGTAAAGGTTTCTCTAGCCGTATGGACAAAGCTTTGTTTGCGGATTCTATCGCTACTTCAGTTGGGGCCATCTTAGGGACTTCCAATACAACGACTTATATTGAATCTGCTGCTGGGATCGAAGAAGGCGGACGTACAGGCTTAACAGCTGTTGTCGTTGCGGTCTTATTCTTGATCTCTATCGTTGCTGCTCCGTTTGTAGGTATGGTTCCTGCTCAAGCTACTGGACCGATCTTGGTCATCGTTGGTATCTTGATGGCTTCATCTTTCGCAGACATCAACTGGTCTGATTTCTCAGAAGCAGTTCCTGCCTTCTTTGCGGCAAGTATGATGGCTTTCTCTTATAACATCACTGTTGGGATCGCCTGGGCCTTTATCTCTTATACCTTGATTAAGATTGTTACTGGTAAGTTTAAAGAAGTTCATCCAATCCTATTGGTTGCGACTATCTTATTCTTAGCGAACTTCGTCTTGGCTGCTATCTAAGTTCACTTAATCTTCATCTAAACGGTAACTCTGCTTACCGTTTTTTTATGGCTTAGATGGTATAATAAATGTGCTTATGACCAAAAACATCAGTACACACAAAGAGACTTCTCGTCTACTTCAAGAAAATAAGCTTCACGCCAAGAAGAAATACGGCCAGAATTTTATCATAGATAGCTCAGTGGTTGAAAAGATCGCTCGTTTAAGCAACTCAAAAGATGAGATCGTTATCGAAGTAGGTCCAGGATTAGGGGCCTTGACCCAGCAATTGGCTCTGGTAGCGCGTAAGGTAGTTGCCTATGAGATAGATAGCGATTGTGTTAAAGTGCTCTGTGAGAGCTTTAAAGAGACCAATGTTGAGATCATTCAACAGGATTTCTTAACTGTAGATTCAGATATGATCATAAAAACAGGGGCGAAGGTTCTAGTAGGCAACTTACCTTACTACATCACTACGCCCATTCTTTTTCATGTCTTAGAAGATCTTCCTTCGATTAGATCCATTACGATCATGGTTCAAAAGGAAGTCGCTGATCGATTCAGTGCCTTGCCTTCCACCAAAGACTACAATGCCTTATCAGTCATTATCCAAACCTTATGTGAAGTAAAGACCATCATGAAGGTTAAACCTCATGTCTTCTTTCCTCAACCTACGATAGATTCTTCTGTGGTTCAGTTGATTAGAAAAGATCTCACTCAAGATATGGTTCCTTTCTTCGAATTTGTGAAGCTTGCGTTTACTCAACGTCGTAAGACCTTGACCAACAATCTTAAATCGATCCCTAATATCCAAGAACATCTTCTTGCTTGTGGTCATAGGATCGACATCAGGGCTGAAGCCATCAGTCCTCAAGCGTGGTATACGCTCTATACGAGGATCTATGAAAATTAAAGCTTACGCAAAAATAAATGTGGGACTCGATGTGGTCTCTAAACGAGATGATGGCTATCATGAGCTTAGTATGGTGATGCTTCCGATAGAGCTCTATGACCTCATCGATATCGAGCCTGCCTTAGAGGCAAGCTTTAGATGTACACCGCCTTATCGTATCCGTCCTGAAAAGAATACCTTACTTAAGGCGATTGAAGTATGTCGAGAAGCACATCCTTTTGAGTCTCAGTTTAAGATCCATCTTCATAAGACGATCCCTTCTCAAGCAGGTCTAGGAGGTGGTAGTTCAGATGCGGCAGCCGTCATCAACTATCTCGATGATCACTTTAAATGGAATCTTAGCGATGAAGAAAAAATTAGCTTGGCCGTTAAAGTAGGCGCAGATGTCCCGTTTTGTCTGTTTAATAAGCCTGCCATCGTGAGTGGAATAGGTGAGAAGCTAGACTTCTTTACGATGAAGAACCCTTTAAATCTAGTGTTGATCCAACCTCATAAAGGGGTCTCTACGAAGCTTGCGTTTAAAGATTTGGATATTCCAAACTTGGTTCATCCTAAGATAAGTGATATCGCACTGGCCTTAAAAGAAGGCAATGAGTTAGCTTTGTATGAAAGTATGGGCAATAGTTTAGAAGATAAGGCCATCAGTTTAGTTCCTGAGATCGATCTGATCAAAAAAGAACTCTTGGATTATGGTTTAGAGTTTTCGATGATGACAGGAAGTGGATCCGTGGTCATGGGCTTTAGTCAAGATGAAGGACTGCTTCATAGAGCCGCAAAAGACTTGAAATCTCAGTATCGTTTCGTTAGATTGACGAAAGTTCTAGATTAACTTTATTAAAGCCTGGATTTTGAGTAAAATAGAGTAAAGGGGTCACACATGAGAAATGCGATCGTATTAGCAGCCGGTAAAGGCACCCGAATGAAATCATCTCTTCCTAAGGTCATGCATAAGATCTTGGGACAGCCGATGATTGGGCATGTCATAACCCATTTAAACGAAGTCCATACGGATAAAAACATCATGGTTGTAGGTCATGGGGCAGAAATGATCCAAGACTATCTTAAGGATCAAGTTTCTTTTGCCTTACAACTTGAACAAAAAGGCACAGGTCATGCGGTCATGCAGGCCATCGATCAATTGGATCCTACTGGGGATACTGTTCTCTTGTATGGAGATTGTCCTTGTGTTCAAAGTGAAACCATCGAATGGTTGTTTAAATCCAATCAAGACTATGATCTTACTGTACTTACTGCTTTCTTCTTTGATCCAGCCAAATATGGCAGGATCGTAAGAGATAAGAAACAAAGGGTCAAAAAAATCGTAGAGTTTAAGGATTGTTCAAAAAACGAGCTCAACATCAAAGAAGTCAATACAGGGATCTATTGTTTCAAAAACGAGATGTTGATCAAGTTCATCAAAGAGATCACCAACAATAACGCTCAAAACGAATACTATATTACGGATCTTGTAGAGATCTTCATCAACAATGGCTTAAAAGTTCAAGCCATCTCCGTAAAAGACAATGATGAAGTCATGGGAGTCAATGATCGCCTCGATCTATTAAACGCTCAACGTTGGATCCAAAAAAGAATCAACAATGCATGGATTGATAAAGGTGTTACCTTCATCAATCCCTTAGGGACCTATATCTCGCTTCAAACGACTTTCGATGAAGATGTCGTCTTATATCCCAATATTTATCTAGAAGGTAAAAACCATATTGGAAGAGGAACTACCATCTTACCTGGATCCTTCCTCATCAATTCTAAGATCGGTGAAGATGTGACGATCGATGCCTCAAGGATCACAGACAGTATGGTAGGCAATAAGGTCAATATAGGACCTTACGCTCACTTAAGAGGTCATACAGAGGTCTCTGATGGGAATCGTATAGGGAACTTCGTTGAGATGAAGAATGCGAAGCTAGGAAAGAATACAAGATGTGCTCATTTGACTTATCTAGGAGACACAGAAGTAGGTGAAGACGTCAACTTCGGTTGTGGCGTCGTTACGGTCAACTATGATGGGAAACATAAGTTTAAGACTAAGATTGGTGATCATGCCTTCATTGGATCCAATGTGAATCTGATCGCACCGATAGAAGTCGGTAAGAATGCGGTCATTGCGGCTGGATCTACCGTTGATAAGGATGTGCCTGAAAACGATATGGCCATTGCGCGTCAACGTCAAGAGAATAAACCCGGTTTAGGGTTGAAATACATTCAAAAGAAATAAGGGGAACACCATGAACGACACCATTGTATTCGCATTATCTTCCAGTGTAGAGCTCGCCGATGAGATCTGCGTCCATTTAGGCATTAAACGAGGAAAGTGTTCAGTGAAGCACTTTGCGGATGGGGAAATCATCGTTGAACCCGAAGAAACAGTTCGTGGACGACATGTCTTCTTGATCCAATCAACTTGTGCTCCTGTATCAGAAACCTTGATGGAAGTCTTGGTTGCCTTAGATGCCTTAAAAAGAGCTTCAGCTGAATATATTACAGTAGTCATGCCTTATTATGGTTACGCTAGACAAGATCGTAAGGCAAGACCACGTCAGCCTATTACCGCAAAATTAGTGGCTGATCTTCTACAGGTCGCAGGGGCTGATCGTATCATCACCTTAGATCTTCATGCACCTCAGATCCAAGGCTTCTTCAATGTCCCTATCGATGATTTAACAGCTGTTGCGATGATTGGCCAATATTTTAGAACCAAGAAATTCAAAGAAGAAGTCGTTATCGTATCTCCAGATCATGGGGGAGCGACAAGAGCTCGTAACTTAGCTGAATACATCGACAACAGCACCATCGCCATCATCGATAAACGTCGTACTCAACCCAATGTCGCAGAAGCCCTTAATCTTATCGGGGACGTCAATGGGAAGATCGCCATCATCGTCGATGACATCGTCGATACAGGTGGATCCTTAATGGGCGGCGTCGATATGTTGTATAAGAATGGCGCTAAAGAAGTGTATTGTGCCTGTAGTCATGGGATCTTATCAGGTAATGCGGTCCAAAGAATCCACGATTCTAAGATCAAAGAATTAGTTATTACAAACTCTATCCCTATGAATGACGCTAAACGGGCTGAACCTAAAATCAAACAGATCTCTATCGCCTATATGTTGGCGAAAACCATCCAAGCCATTCAACACCATACCTCTGTTTCAGAGATCTATAATCTCTTTAACGATAAATAAGATGACCCAATACATAGGGATGGTCGCGGCGGTATTGACCAGTGCTTCTTTTATCCCACAAGCGATTCAAGTCATCAAAACGAAGGATACCTCAAGTATATCCTTGAGTATGTATTCTATGTTTGTCTTAGGGGTGGTCTTATGGACTGTCCATGGGTTCATTATTAGTGACCTCGCGGTCATCTTCGCCAACATAGTCACCTTTATCTTTGCCTCTATCGTCTTAGTCTATAAAATCAAATACAAGTAAAAGAGCGAAAGCTCTTTTTTATATCCAAAAGATTGGACAGATCTTAAATGGGCTTAGGTGATTCTAGATTATTCCG
>CAIXIN010000189.1 GCA_903919545.1 uncultured bacterium
ATTATTCCTGGAGGAAAAAAATGAAGTTCTCGAAAGTTATTTTGATTACATTACTACTATCACTCAGTTTGGCAGCCTGTGGCACCGATTCTAAATCCAAACTTGAAGGGATCATCAACATCGATGGATCTTCTACCGTGTATCCTATTGCTGAGCTTGTGACTGAAGATTTCAATGCTGAATATCCTAACGTTCAGATTACTGTAGGGTTCTCTGGAACGGGCGGTGGATTTACTAAGTTCGCTGCTGGTGAAATTGATATCGCCAATGCATCTAGAAAAATCAAGACTGCAGAAGCAGAAGCCTTAACTGCTGCTAAGATCGAATACCTTGAATTGAAAGTTGCTTATGATGGACTATCTGTTGTAGTTAGTAAAGAAAACACATGGGTTGATTACTTGACCTTCGATGAATTGAAAATGATCTTCGGTGCTGATGCTACTGCTACTAAGTGGTCTGATGTACGCGCTGGTTGGCCGGATGAAGCCTTGGTAATTTACTCACCAGGTCATGATTCAGGTACCTTCGATTACTTTACAGAAGCTGTAAATGGAAAAGCTGGCGTTATTCGTCAAGATTCTGAATCCGTTAAGATCTCGTTTAGTGAAGATGATAACGTTCTAGTTACTGGTGTTGCTGGTGATAAAGGTTCTATTGGTTACTTTGGATTCGCTTATTTCGAAGAAAATACCGACAAACTAAAAGCTGTACCTTTGGTTAAAGATACTACCAAAGCAGCTGTTGCGCCTTCATTCAATGCGATCGCTGATGCATCGTACCCATTATCTAGACCATTGTTCATCTATGTAAATAAAGCGTCTTTGGTTAGAGAAGAAGTGAAAACATATGTAACCTTCTTCATTGAAAACGCAAAAGAATTATCTAAGGAAGTCGGATATGTCTCCTTGCCAGATGCCGATTACACTGCAGCTTTAGCTTTACTGAAGTAAGTTAGTAATAGAAGTTGTAATCGATTAAGGTGCCTTCATGGCACCTTCTTGTGTTTGAGAAAGGTCAATTATGGAGAAAAGAAAACGGCATCAGACTGAAGAAAAAATAATAGAGATCGGACTTATTCTGGTTAGTACGATCTCTATTCTTACCACTATCGGTATAGTAATCACTCTGTTTTATGAATCATATGAGTTTTTTATGGAAGTCTCGATGATTGAATTCTTTACGACCTTAAGATGGGCACCTGTGTTTGATCCGCCTTCATTTGGGGTCTTGCCTTTATTGTCTGGGACCCTATTGATTGCGGTCTTATCTAGTTTTATATCTCTTCCTTTGGGTCTAGGAAGTGCCATTTATTTGAGTGAATTTGCCTCTAAGAAAATGAGACAGCTTATTAAACCTCTATTAGAACTCTTAGCGGGTATTCCATCTATCGTTTATGGTTTCTTCGCCTTGACCTTTATAACTCCGCTGATTAGACAGATCCTTCCCGATACATCTGTATACAATGCCTTAAGTGCTTCTATTGCGGTCGGGATAATGACCTTACCTATGGTGGCTTCCTTGAGTGAAGATGCGATGATGGCTGTACCTGATTCAATTCGACAAGGGGCCTATGCTTTGGGATCGACACGACTTGAAGTCGCATTGCATGTTATTGTTCCAGCAGCTTTCTCAGGTATAGCGGCATCATTTATGTTGGCGATATCACGAGCTATTGGTGAAACCATGATCGTAGCCATTGCTGCAGGACAAACTCCTACATTTACCTTAAATCCTCTTGAGAGTATTCAAACTATGACAGGATTTATGGTCAATATGGCCTTAGGCGATATCCAACAAGGTTCTATTGAGTTCAAAACTGTATTTGTAGTAGGTGCACTATTGTTTCTAGTCACATTGGCACTAAATTTCATCGCAAAATTTGTTATTCAGAAGAATAGAGAGGTATACTAGATATGGGAAAAACTTCGAAGCGTCGTCGATTAGCGCAACGTTTATTCTTGAATAAATTCTTTGAATATCTTTTTTTGGCAGCCATCTTATTATCGATATCAGTTTTGTTGATTTTAGTAGGGGATGTCTTAAGAAAAGGATTGGGATCTCTAGATTGGTCTTTCATCACAAGCATGCCTTCATCTCGTCCAGAGAGAGCTGGTATTCTACCTGCTCTACTAGGGACCTTATGGGTCATAGGATTGACTGCTTTGATTTCTATCCCAGTTGGGGTAGGGACAGCCATCTATCTAGAAGAATACGCCAATAAGCGATCATGGTTCTTTAGAATCATGAACATCAATATAGGCAATCTCGCTGGTGTACCTTCCATCGTGTATGGAATCCTAGGTTTAACAGTATTCGTACAGTTACTTAAGATTGGTCCTACGATCTTAGCTGGGGCATTGACCTTAAGTTTATTGATCCTTCCTGTTATTATTGTTTCATCTGTTGAAGCCATTAAGGCAGTACCTTCCTCTGTGAAAGAAGGCTCCTATGCCTTAGGCGTCAGTCGATGGAGAACAATCACAGGAGTTATCCTTCCGATGGCTCTACCTGGTATCCTTACAGGATCGATCTTGGCTCTTTCAAGAGCGATGGGTGAAGCAGCCCCTCTAATTATGGTTGGGGCAGTTGGATTCGTGACTTTCTTACCTGATGGAATATTAGATCGATATACTTTGCTTCCAATGTTGATTTATAACTGGACCTCACGACCTCAAGATGCTTTTGCTCAGATCGCAGCAGCAGGCATTATCGTGATGATGATCTTACTGTTAATCACCAACATCACCGCCATCTTACTTCGCCGTAAAACTCAAAATCGAGTAGAATAGGAAAGAACCATGACCAACAAAATAAAAGTAGAACATCTGGATTTCTATTACGGAAATTTCCAAGCACTTAAAGACATTAATATGGATATTCATCAAAATAAGATTACAGCTTTGATTGGGCCTTCTGGTTGTGGAAAATCAACCTTTATTAAGACCATGAATCGCATGTTTGATCTGATTGATGGGACAAAAGCTACAGGTAGTATCTCTTTTGATGGGACCGAGCTTTTAGATAAGAACCTCGATGTGGTACAATTAAGGAAACGTATTGGGATGGTGTTTCAAAAACCTAATCCTTTCCCTAAATCAATAGAAGAGAATGTCTTGTATGGGGTCAAACGCCATGGGGATGTTCCTAAATCTGAATGGGATGAACTGGTTAAGACTTCGCTTAAGAAAGCATCATTGTGGACTGAAGTTGAACATAAACTGAATCAATCAGCCTTCTCATTATCTGGAGGTCAGCAACAACGTTTATGCATCGCTAGAGCTTTGGCTACAAAGCCAGAGGTCCTCTTGATGGATGAACCAACATCAGCTTTGGATCCTATTGCGACCGCTAAGATCGAAGAATTGCTTGAAGAACTTAAGAAAGAATATACAGTCATTATTGTGACTCACTCCATGCAACAAGCAGCACGCATATCTGATTACACAGGGTTCTTCCTTAATGGAGAACTGATCGAATTTGGATTAACGAAAACAGTATTCTCAAACCCAACAGACAAACGCACCGAAGATTATATCACCGGAAGGTTTGGATAGGAGCCCACCATGGTAAGAATTGACGTCGAAATAGAAGAATTCAAAGCAGAGATTAATTTGATGGCCAGTAAGGTCAGAAAAATGTTTGTATTGGCTTTAGAAGTCTTACATACAGGTAATAAAGAAAAAGCTTTAAGCATCGTTGAATTGGATGAATATGTTAATAACGCCAATGAAGAAATCAATGATAAGGCCGTGGAAGTTTTATCGCTTTTAGCTCCAGTGGCTTCTGATTTAAGAATTGTGATCGCTGGAATCAAGATTTCTACCGATTTAGAACGTATTGGAGATTACGCTAAGGCCATCGCAAGATTTGTCATCAAGAATGATGATTTAGATCCTCAATTGTTGCCTTTCGTTGATCCAATAGGCAATAAATTTATTACTTTCTTTGATGAAACGATGAAAGCTTATGCGAGTCGTGATGTTAAACTTGCTTTGGATCTTCCAAGTCGGGATGATGAAATCGACTCAGAATTCAAAAAAATGATCAACTATATTGAGAAGCTTACTGAAGAGAAAAAAGACATCACTGCTTTGGTTCCTACGATAGGAATGCTAAGAAATATCGAAAGAGCTGGAGATCATACTAAGAACATCTGTGAGAATATCATCTATGAAATAAAGGGCCAACATTACGATTTTGGTTAAAATATTGGGCATTGCTTAATCAACTTAAGTTTAAATGGGTATAATATAGACGAGAAGAATTAATCAACTCGTCTTTTTTTATCTCATAAAGAAGTAAGGGGAACTTATGACCATTAAATCAACACAAGTTTACAATGCCTTTGTCTCAGGGGCACAATCACTCATCAATCAAAAAAGGATACTCAATGAGATCAATGTTTTTCCTGTCGCTGATGGGGATACAGGATCCAATATGGCATTTACGATGCAGGGTCTATTAAGACAAAGTAGACAAAGCGACTCTATGGCTGAAACGATGAATTCGATCGCAGAAGCAGTCAGTATGAACGCTAAAGGCAATTCTGGAGCCATAATGGCTCAGTTTATCATCGGCTTTTCTGAAAATGTACCTGATCATGATCTGTCGGATAGTGACTTCATCGATGGATTAAAGGTCGCTGTTAAGAAAGTCTATGGGGCCTTAAGTCATCCAGTAGAAGGCACCATGATTACGGTCATGAGATTATGGGTAGAAGAAGTAGAGACGCTGTATAAGAATTCCCATGATTTTAAGAACGCTATACATGCCTCGCTTAATAAAGCCTATGCGGTATTGAAAGATACACCTAATCTACTCTTGGTTTTAAAAGAACACCATGTGGTAGACAGTGGCGCAAAAGGCTTTGTCCATTTTATAGAAGGATTTATTAAAGGATTATATACTACAGAAAAGATCAAGATCGAAGAAAGCAGTGAAGATCTAGATTCAGAGATCCATATTCATCAAGGTGATGAGATCATCAACTTTAGATATTGTACAGAAGCTTTAGTCTATACAAGTAATGATGCCTCAAATCAACTTAGGACCTCATTAGAGGCTCTAGGAGACTCTTTATTGATGGTCAAGAGTAGAAACTACCTAAAGATACATCTTCATACAAACACCCCCTATAAGCTTATGGAAGCCTTAAGACCCTTAGGACCTATCATTCAACAGAAGGCAGAAGATATGATCCTTCAACATAAGGATCTACAGCCTAAAACAAAGATCGCCTTATTGACAGATTCGATTGCGGATCTACCTCAAAGCTTTATCGATGAAGCACAGATCCATGTCTACCCTTTAGCCATCATGATCGACGAAGCACCTTATTTAGATCGACTCACGATGACTCCATCGATCTTCTATGATCAACTCTCTCTATTCAAAAAATATCCATCCTCATCTCAACCAAGTTTAAGAAGCATCCAAGATATCTATACAGGTCTTCTTGAGCATTATCCTCAAGTCTTGGTGGTATCTGTCTCATCTAAAATGAGTGGAACCCATCAAGTCTTTGAGAAGGCAGCGGAAGGATTTGATGGTAAGGTAGTGGTTGTCGACAGTAAACAGAATTCAGGAGCTCAAGGATTATTGGTTACCTTAGCCCATCAACTCATCTTAGAAGGCCATTCCATAGAAGTCATCAAGACTAAACTCGAAGAAGCGTCAAGAAATACCAAGATCTTTGTCTCTGTCGATACGTTGAAGTATATGGTCAAGATGGGTAGGATACCTCCTGTCTTAGGTAAGATCGGGAAATGGACCAATATGAAGCCCATCGTAACGATCGACTCTGAAGGTCATGGGAAAACCATGGGTTCAGCCTTTAGTAAGAAACAGACCGAGAAGCGCATGATCAAAGAAGTTATGAAAATGGCTTCAGAGAAGAAACTGATCAACTATTGTATCGTTCATGGGAATGATTTAGAAAGAGCCCGAAGATTCTCTGATCTATTGACTCAGAAATTAAACAAAGCGCCTTTATACATAGAAGAAGTGTCCTCCATCGTGGCGATGAGTGCTGGACCTAAAACGTTTGCGATCGCCTTACATGTGGAGGAATTAACATGAGCACAGTTTTAATTACTTTAGTTTTATATTTTCTATTTGCCTTTACCGTTGGGACAGTTAAAAAGAATCATGGTTTGGTGGATATCGCATGGGGAATGGGCTTTGTGGTCAGTGGACTCGCAGCCTTATTGACCCATGAGATCACTCCAGTTAAGCTTTTGGGTTTCTCGATGATGTTGATCTGGGGCTTAAGATTAAGCATTTACCTCTTTATCCGTAATTGGGGAAAGACTGAAGATAAGCGTTATACTGATATGAGAAAGCGTTGGGTCAAACATCCTTACCTCTATAGCTTTCTAAATGTCTATGCCCTACAAGGTGTCCTTCTGTTTCTCATCAATCAGCCTTACTACCAATTGGCCTTCTTAACTGATCCTCAATTGAGTTTAGTAAGTTATGTCGCCATCTTCTTTTGGGTCATAGGATTCATCTTTGAGGTCTTGGGTGATAAACAATTGGCTGATTTTAGAAAGAATCCAGACAATAAAGGTAAACTGATCACAAGTGGGCTATGGTCGATCACACGTCATCCAAATTACTTCGGAGAAGCCTTGATGTGGTGGAGTATGGCAGCTTACAGTGTCAGTGTTGGTGCCCCAATCGCCGTTCTATTAAGTGCTTTATTGATCACACTATTCCTTAGATATGTCTCAGGAGTACCACTCTTAGAGAAGAAATATAAGGATAGAGAAGATTTCAAGATCTATGCGAAAAATACCAGCGTGTTTATACCCTGGTTTAAAGGAAACAATAAATGAAAAAAGTAAAAGTCGTAGCCTTCTTAGGTGCCGTGATTATGGCAGGGATGATCGTCTTCTCATTGGTCACAGGTGATTTCTTTGGGGAAGGATCGATCCTATTGAGTATGGTTTGGGGACAGATGAGTATGGTTGATCTCTATGTAGGATTCTTTCTCTTCTATCTATGGATCTTACGAAGAGAGAAAGATCTACTTACTAAGGTCATATGGTTTCTCTTACTGATGACTACAGGAAGTTTAGCAATAGCCTTATACATCCTAAAAGCAGCCAACGAGTCAAAAACAGAATTAGAGTTCTTCTTAGGTAAGTAAAAAAGATATCACCTCAATGATGATATCTTTTATTTTAGGCATATAAAAAGACGGCCCTGAGGAACCGTCTTTAATAACAGATTTAGTATTCGACTAACTAATTGGCTACTGGAGCAAAGCCAGGTTGTGTGTAAGTGAAAGAAGTGCCAACACATGTAAATGCAGAAACAGTATTCAAAGTTGTGTCAGCTGTATAACTGACAGCCAATCCACTGGAAGTTGTTCCTGTAGCAGGGGAAAGAGTTGTTTGATCCAACATAACCTGTAAGGATACTTGGGAATACAAAGCACGGCAGTTAGCAGAATCTCTAGCCTGTTCAGCCTTTTGGATATAACCAGTAACGGCAGGAATCAGAATTGCAGCCAAGATGGCCAAGATAGCGATAACGACGATCAATTCAATAAGTGTAAAGCCTTTTTTGTTTAATTTCTTCATTTTTTCTCCTTTTGAAGTTTGTTTTGATTTTGTGGACTAAAAGTTTTGGAGCAAACGTTTCAAAGCCTCAGGATTTGAAGTGTATTCCATAGCTGTATCCAGAGAAATCAGGTTTTTTCGGATCAAGTTAACCAGGGATCCGTCCAGGGTGCACATG
>CAIXIN010000190.1 GCA_903919545.1 uncultured bacterium
GACTTTAAAATGTTCATCTTTGGTGTAATCCGTTTTGGGATCATAATACCCTAAGATCTTGAAATGTTCATCTTTTAAGGTTTGATTCCCATGAGGATCTGTCTCCACATACCCAATGACTTTAAAATGCTCATCCTTTAACGGTTTTCTGTTCATAGGTGCTCCTTTATTTTTTAAACGTCAGCTCATCGATGAGGCTGACATAAGTCATGACTTGAGCTAATACTTTCACGACGAGATCTTTATCTTTTTTGATAAACTCAGTTTTCGTGACTTGAAGCGTAGAAGAAGATGGGAGGATACCTTTAAGTCTTAGCGCTTCTTCGAAGCTATGTTTAGCTTGTTGATGACGTTCTAAGAGTTTGGGTCCATACTTCTTTATAAACTTAAGTTCAGAAAGATAAGGATTGGTCTCATAGTTGAGACATACAGCGATCTTCTTATTGTTGACGATCTTGATTTTTAGTTGAGCGAAAGGATAAGCTTCGACTTTGATTTCTTCTAAGAAAGTGGACACATTCTCATTGATAGAATGTTTTGATAAGAGTTCCTGTAGAGACTCATTGACCCACAAATCACAAGCTAAGGTGATCTGTTGGACGCCACCTATTGCGCTAAGTTCGATCTGTAGATTAGCCTTCTTACCTAAACTCTTTTTAATGCTTCTAAAGTCATCAAAATACGCAGAGAATAAAGTCTCTTTGCTTAGAAGAAAATGTTTAGATTTGTTTCTTAAGAATTGGTCTATAGACTGGCTTTCTTTTAAAGAGATGATCTCTGATTTAAGTTGAGGATAACTCATGAATCGATGAGCCATTTGTTTTAAGATGGGTTGAAGGACTTCGTTTTGCTGATGGAAATCAGGCAAGATGGCAGTGATAAGATCGCTCCAAGTGATGGATTCAAAATTCGAGTTGATGGCTTTATCCCCATTGATGGTGATATAGAAAAGACATTGATCAACTCGTTTAGTACTGTGTTTAGCCGATAATTTCGTATCATTTGAAACATAAGCTTTTACGTTTTTATCATTTTTGATAGACGCTAAGAAATCTTTATCCCCATAACGTTGAGATTGAAAAGAACCTTCACTGGAGAAAAGCTTAGATTCGATGATACAGATCTTATCTTGAGTAACCAAGGTAAGATCTGGGATCTGACGTTGATGACGATGAGATTCTTCGACGATCTTTTGATCCTTACTTATCTTACGTTGAGGGATCTTTGTTTCATAGAGAAAAGGATGTCTTAAAAGAAGCTTTGCCTTAGGATCAATCTTTGCCCCAAAGAACTCACAAAAACGAGACCTAAAAAGATCACTTTCTAAAAAGGCATAATAGATAAGCTCTGTATAGATATCTTCCTTATCGGAAACTTTTAAATAATCAAAGGTATCAAGAGTCTTACTCATGGTTTTACCTTAGGAGTTTTTGTTTTGGTGAGTGAAAAAGTATGGGCAAAGTCTAGATAATGAAGAAGCGTCTCATCGATGTCCTCTTTCTTTTCAAGTTTAAAATGGATCATCCAACGATCAGGATAAGGATGATCGGTTTGAATAATACGAGGATCTTTGAGTTCTTTATCTAGCCCAAGAGATAGAATTAGTTTTGCGTTAGGATGATCTTTAATTGGTTTTAATGGGATCCATACAGCAGCATAAGGATGCGTTGACTTAAAAGCGATCTGAGTTTCTTCGATATGGATCGTAGTCTTCGGAAAACGTGTGATGACAGAAACGACCAACACATCAAAAAGATCTTTAGATGATGGTGATTTTTCAAAGAAAACTTTTAATGGGGTCGTCATAAGGTCCTATATCTTTTAGTTTACCTTGTTTATAAGCATATGCACCACAAAAGAGTAAGATAAGGATTAATTTAGAAGAATATTGAGTCTTGGCTCATTATTTATTACACTATTTTTATTAAATTTCTAAACATATTCTTATATGATAAGTTCAATATATGTCCTTAACGCTCTCTCTCCTTTAAATTTCTTTGAGTAATCACTCAGTAA
>CAIXIN010000191.1 GCA_903919545.1 uncultured bacterium
GATGGGATCAAGGGTAAACGAGAAACCAATACGATGCCTCAATGGGCAGGAAGCTGTTGGTACTACTTACGCTATCTAGATCCTAAAAATGAACAAGCCATTGCGGCGCCTGAGCTACTTAAACATTGGTTACCTGTCGATCTTTATGTCGGTGGGGCTGAACACGCTGTCCTACATTTATTGTATGCCCGTTTCTGGCACAAGGTCCTTTATGATATAGGGGCTGTTCCTACCAAAGAAC
The DNA here is from genome assembly GCA_903919545.1 of uncultured bacterium. GTDB lineage: Bacteria > Bacillota_I > Bacilli_A > Erysipelotrichales > Erysipelotrichaceae > UBA2212. The sequence continues at coordinate 242 of CAIXIN010000191.1, forward strand.
CTTTCGCGAAGCTTTTCCATCAAGGGATGATCTTAGGTGAGAATGGTGAAAAGATGAGTAAGTCTAGAGGCAACGTCATCAATCCAGACGACATCATCGAAACCCATGGGGCAGATGCTTTAAGGGTCTATGAGATGTTTATGGGACCTTTAGAAGCTGCTTTACCTTGGTCTAATACTGGATTAGATGGGACAAAGAAGTGGTTGGATAGAGTAGAAAGAGCCTTTACAGATCAAAATAAACTCAGTGATACAAACGATGGCTCACTCGATAAGCTCTATCACGCAACGGTTAAGAAAGTTACCTCAGACATTGAGACTCTTAACTTCAATACCGCGGTATCTCAAATGATGATCTTCATCAATGAGTGTTTCAAAGTACAAACCATTTATAAACCTTATGCGATTGGTTTCATCAAGATGTTTGCCTGTTTCGCCCCTCATTATGGAGAAGAACTTTTCGAGATGATCGCCGGCAAGACAAGCATCACCTATGAACCTTGGCCAACTTACGATCCTAAGTATCTCATCGAAGATGAAGTTGAGATCGTCGTTCAAGTCAATGGGAAAGTCAGAGGTAAACTCACACTGCCTCTTAATACCGATCAAGCTACAGTAGAAGCCTTAGTGAAAGATATGGATAACCTAAAGAGCTATATGACAAACGTTACTGTCATCAAAACGATCTACGTCAAAGATAAGCTCATCAATATGGTCGTTAGATAAAGACATAAAAAAAGATCCAAGTAAGATGTATTCCTACTTGGATCTTTTATTTACTTATTCAGCTGAAGCGTAGATTCCATAGACATAAGCCAAGAGCGATATCGCAAAGCCTAAAGCCATCAACGCCGACATAAAATCATTATCGACACTCACAAACGAAGATCCTGTTCCTACGGAAAGCAAGACACCTAATAACCCAACGACGGAAACCCCCATCCACATCTTGCTTTTGGCTTTATTGGCCATTGCGACGAGTGATGCTGAATGAAAGATCAATAAGGTTCCTAAAGTCGCATGAGACAATAGGATAAGTGACTTCATCATAAAGGACCAGCCTTCTCCTTCAGGGATCTCAATAAACAAAGTCGTATAGATACCTAAACAATAAATCAAGGTCAATAAGACCACTGCCGCAAATGCTGCTCTTTTTAGTTTGTACTTCGCAACCAATACTTTTCCCATCTTAATTCTCCTTAAGTGAGATGAATCATCTCTTATGAGTATATTATTGCTTAAGCAGCTTAATTAAACAAATGATGTGCCCACTAAAAAAGGACTTAAGTCCTTAGTTGTTTTTAAAGGTGATCAGTGTAATGGATGGATCGGTCAACCATCGGGCTTTAAGTGTGGATAGCCCAATCCCTGTACTCACATAAAGTTCAAGTGAACTAAGATGTGTCCAACCTTTTTGATGGATCTCACTTTTCATAAAGAGGGGACCAATCAAAGGCAAGGTCACTTGTCCACCATGGGTCTTACCTGAAAATAAGACATCTACATTTTTTCCGTTTAATATACTAGAGGCATCAGGATCATACGCAAAGGCCACGGTATAGTCACTAGAGACTAAACCGCTTAGAAGTTCTAAAGGACTACTCTCATCCCATCCTAAGAAGTTGATCGATAAGGAACCTAACACATGGATAGGAATAAGCTTAGAGTTGAGGACTTCAAACCCAGCTTCTAGATAAAGGGCTTGTAGTTCAGTTTGATGAGCTAAGTCGAGTTCAGAAAGGATCGCATATTTCCCGTAAGGAGCTTTTATCGAACTCAATAAGTCAATCAAAGACGTTCTTTCAGCTTCAGAATATGTTTGATAACTTTTCTCATCGATCAGATCTCCCCCAAAGACCACAAAATCGGGATTAAGATTATTGATCTTAGTGATCACGTTTTGATAGTAAGCATCGCTTAATGTAAAGGCATGAAGATCAGTGAAATAGATAAGATTCATCTCACTGAAGACATCAGGGATCTTCGAAGAGCTTAAGGTGATCTTATCTACGTTTAATCGTGTCAAAGCTCCATGGGTACTATCATAGACCGTGGTGGTTAAAGCGATGATGAAGACGATGGCACTTACGATCAAGACTCTTAATTTCATATACCCCATTTTATCATAGGACACTATTGAAAAACCTGAAGAAGGCGTATAATAGATAAAAAAGGAGAACACATGAGAAAATTCATAGGACTTATTTTAGTTGTTTTTGGGGTCTTGGTTTTAGCGGATACCTTGAAACTGTTTGGAGAAGACGTAGCACTATGGAGCTACATATGGCCAAGCATTCTCATTCTGTTTGGGCTATCAGGCATGATCCGTAGAGGATCCTTTAGGATCATCAGTAGTTTCTTGATCATCATAGGCGCTTTCTATCTCGCTAAGAATCTAGGCATGGAATGGTTTCAAGGCAAGGAACTTCATCTATTTGCGGTATTCATTGTTTTATTAGGCATTCAGCTTATCTTCTTTAGTGGCTGGAGTAAGATCAATCGTCACTCTCATGATTTTATTAGATCCTCTCGTTCTAATGGGAAAGAATTCTCAGCCTTTATGGGTGGACTAGATGAGAAAGTAGTATCAGATGATTTCAATGGTTGTAGTGTTACTGCCGTTATGGGCGGAGCTGAACTAGATCTCTCAGAAGTTAAGATCACTAAGGATATCACAGTTGAATGTACCGCAGTCATGGGTGCAGTCGAATTGAAATTACCTAGAAATGTCCGTATCATCGTTAGTGGAACACCTGTGATGGGTGGCTATGAGAACACCAACCAAGGTGATCCTAATGCATCATTCACCATCTTAGTTCAATATACCGCCGTTATGGGCGCTGTAGAAATTAGATAAAAAGCAATACTTTGTTTATAACCAAGAGTCTCAAAACTGAGACTCTTTTTTATCTGACTTGATTGATGTGCAGGAAAACAGCTCGACTATAAGATTAGAATAGATTTACACGGTATAGACTTAGTCACTAAGCTGATATATACTTAAAAGGCAATTATTGGAGGAAAACTATGAAGAAAACAATTGGAATAATGGTGGGTTTATTGATTCTATTAGGTTTAAATGGGTGTACGAAAAAAGCGTTTGTTACTGAAAAAATCATTAATTTTGAATCAGGATCAACTTTCACATTTGATGATATGGTATCTATTGATCCTAGTGTTGATAGTTCAGAAATAAGAGGGACCTTAGAAACTAAAATTCCCGGAACCTATGAAATTATGGTCATCGTAGTTAAAAATGGTGAAACTGGTGAGGTAAGGATCAAGTATACAGTAGTCGATACGACATTACCTGTTATCACTCAAAATACGATTCCTTCGGTTAGAATAGGAACCGAATTGGTTTTATCTGATTATGTTAGTATAACGGACAATTCTGGTGAAGATCTAAGTAGCCAATTGTCTACTATCGTCGCAAATACCACCACTGCTGGTGATTTTGAGATCCCATGTGAACTCACAGATTCTAGTGGAAACAAAGCTTCCATATCATTCAAATTTTCAGTGGTAAGTGATGCCCCACCAGTAATCACTCAGAATTTTATCCCAAATGTTCCGAAAGGTGGGACACTAAAATTATCTCAATTCTTAAGTGTTACAGATGATTCTGGTGAGAGCTTTGTATCTAAACTGGAAGCGCTGAAAGTTGATTCTAGTGTGTTAGGGGATCACGAAGTATTATTCAAAATCAAAGATGGGGCAGGGAATGAATCTTCCTTGACCTATAAATATACCGTCGTAGATGCCAATGAACTTGTGTCTGGTTTTACTTATAAGACATCTTATCTATATGACAATGGGAAGACATGGAAAGTTCAGTTGACGTTTAATGCGTTGACCATCGTTGACAAACTTCCTGGAGTATCAGATATCAGTGAAAAGAAATACATCGTTATGGACATGACCATCAAAAACATAGGAACTGATGCTTTAAGTGAATCAATACTACAGATGCCTGAAATCATGCATCCTGAAGTAGTCGCTCGTAATATCGAGTTTAGCTCTGGAGAAAAAATCGATCTAAATATTAGAGATATCATCTCGACGGACAGTTCTAAAACTTACGATTATATTTGGGATGTTGGTCAAACCTGGAGACTTTATTGGTACATCAGTGTAAGTGACGATCTCGCTAAAAAAGATTTCGTTATCAACGTGCCTATCAATTTCACTAAGTATCAATTACCAAACTAATAGTGCATGAATTTAAAAATATCTTCATATAAAAACCTCGTTTATTTACGAGGTTTTTTAGTATGTTTCTTAATGAATCTAATCTTTACTAATTTTGTGGGGTCTTTTTAAGTGCCATCGCTGCTTTTTGATTCAAAATGACAGGGATGACAATTGGATTACGTCTTGTCTTTTGGAAGAGATAAGGTTCTAAGGAAGTTCTTACCGCATTCTTGAGGTCATTGAAGGTCACCTTATTCATCATGGTTTTCTTCAAGGCATCATAGACGATCAATTCAGCTTCTTTGAGTAAAGTCTGATTTTCTTTCAAGTGGACAAAGCCTCTTGAGACGATGCTTGGTCTAACCAAGATCTTATTGAATCGAGAATCAATGGAGACGATGACAGCGACCATCCCATTGTCTCCTAAGATCTTACGATCCTTTAAGACAGAGGTGGATAGACCTGAGGCATCATTCCCATCGACGTAGATATCATCAGTAGGTATTCTGGTATCAGAGAGGAAAACATCGCCATTACGGATACATAAGGCATCCCCATTGGATAAGATAAAGACGTTTTCTTTAGGAACACCAGTTTCGACCCCTGTTTTACCATGAGTCTTCAACATCTTATATTCACCATGCATAGGCATAAAGAATTTAGGTTTGATCAGTTGTAGCATCAATTTCTGTTCTTCACGTGATGCGTGGCCTGTCGTATGAAGAGAATTCAATAGAGAGTTGGTCAAGACATTGGCACCAGAACGGGTCAATTGATTGACGACCGCATTGACTGATAAGGCATTGCCTGGGATAGGTGAACTTGAGAAGACGACCGTATCACCTGGAATGATCCTAAGATGACGATGGGTCCCATTGGCCATTCTAGAAAGTGCAGCCAAAGGTTCGCCTTGACTACCAGTAACTAAGATACAGATCTTATTGGCAGCCACTGAGTTTAAGTATTCAGGTTCGATGAAGTTTCCATCTTCGACCTTGATGTGTCCATATTTCTTACCGATGGCAACAACATTCTCCATCGATCTTCCAAAGACAACGATCTTACGACCACAAGCGACGGCTGCTTCGATGATCTGTCTTACACGATATACATTAGAGGCGAATGTCGCTACGATGAGACGACCTTGAGCTTTACGGGTGATGTCTAAAAGGGAAGTCGCAACTTCTTTTTCAGAGATGGTGAACCCTTGAACGGAAGAATTGGTGGAGTCACTCATTAATAGAGTAACGCCGATCTGTCCGATGTAGGCCATCTTCTGATAATCCGCATTGGCGCCTACTGGGGTCAAGTCGAATTTAAAGTCACCTGTCTCTACAACACGTCCATTAGGGGTATTGATAAGGACACCCAGTGAATCTGGGATAGAATGGGTCGTCTTAAAGAAGCCTACGGTAAAATTATCCGTGACTACTCTAGAGTCATCATCGATGACTTCGATGTCGATCTTATAATGACGACGTTCTTCAAGTTTCTTTTGGATCAGAGCCGCTGCGAATTGAGGGGCATAGATCTTAGGAAGTTTGACGCTTTGCATCAAAAAGGGGATCCCACCGATATGATCTTCATGACCATGGGTAATGATCAAGGCTTTGATCTTGTGTTGATTTCTTTGAAGATAGCTATAGTCGGGGATGACATAGTCTACCCCTAATAAACTTTCCTCAGGAAAACGTACGCCGGCATCCAAGATGATGATTTCTTCACCGTGTTCCAAGCAGTACATGTTTTTGCCAACTTCTCCCAAGCCGCCTAAAGCGTAGACCAGGGTATCCGTTGCGCGGTTAAATGTCTTGTGTTCTGAATATGCTTCTTTTTGTTCCATTAGGACTCCTATTCGATGACGAGCATATTTTCACTAAGTGCCCAAGGGTCTTGTGTGTTGATATGGTCGTAAAATAATATGCCATTAAGATGGTCTATTTCATGCTGTATGACGATGGCGGCATAACCATGTTCTTTAATAAGGACTTCTTGCTGAGCTAATATATCATAAGCTCTTACTGTAATACGCGCTGCACGCTTCACAAAGCCTTCATGAACGATTTCTACACTAAGGCAACCTTCACCACCTTTAAGGGCAGCTTGTTGAACAGAGTGAGATACGATCTTAGGGTTGGCTAAGAGGTAGATCATAGGATCCTCGTCTTCAGTATCGACCATCACCATGATGATGTGGACGAATTCTCCAACTTGAGGAGCCGCTAAACCTACTGCAGGTCTTAGGTTATATTTTTCAGCCTTGTCTTCATCTCGGCTGTCTTTCACATAACGAAGCATCTTCTTCGCTAAAGCTAAATGTTTAGGGCTCAAAGGTAAATCGACCGGCTTTGATTTATTCCTTAGCTTAGGGTCGGTATCTTTGACGATGGTTTCATAGTTTATTCTCATTTAAAAAACCTTTCACATACTCACATGATATGTCTTAATCACTCATGACAGACACATTATACAGAAAGCCAATTGATTTACAAGCATTATATGACTTACTTTCATTATAAGCCTATTTTTATTTGATACAATTAAAATAATGAAAACAAGACGATTCTCTTTAAAACTTCCCAAAGGAAGTGACTTACTCCTACTGCTCGCCATGATCCCATTGATGATCATTGGCTTGGTGATGAGTGCTTCCTCAGCCATGACGACAGATGTCCAACTTTTTGATTTGATGATCGCAGTGCTTAAACAAGGATTCTTTCTCACTGTAGGATACATCGCCTATGTCTGGTTTTCTAAACATTTCTCTTTGGATTTCTTTAGACGAAGAACCCTTGAGATTCTTTTTGTCTCTTTTGTATTTGTGCTTATTCCTTTGCTTTCTCATGAGATCAATGGGGCAAGGGCTTGGATACCTATACCATTAGGGTTTACCTCGATCACTATACAGCCTTCAGAGTTTCTTAAAGTAATTAGTATCGTCATCTTAGCGGTGTATATGGGCGATATCAAAAACGAAAACGCGAAACTTAGTCAAGTTTTAAGAGTCCCTGCTTTTTTTATCTCAGCGCTATTGATCATCATCATATTGCTTCAAAGTGATTTAGGTTCAGGTTTGGTTCTATTAGGTATAAGTGCCATGGTATTCCTGCTTTCATCTTTTCCTAAACTCAAAAAGATTCAATGGGTCTTTTTAGGACTAAGCATCTTGGCCATCATTGGGGCTGGTCTTCTATTGACCCCAAATGGTTTAGCTTTCTTAAGAACGATGCCTATTCCTGATTATATGGTCAAACGTTTTGAAAATACGATCGATCCTTTCCTAAATCGCTATGGGACAGGTTATCAATTGGTCAGTTCTTTGATGGCTTTCGTAAAAGGAGATATGTTTGGGGTAGGCTTTGGGAAGAGCTTACAGAAATATGGATATCTACCTGCAGCTCAAACCGATTTCATTTTAGCGGTCATCGCTGAAGAATTTGGATTCAATGGGGTCTTTTGGGTTTCGTTTATCACCTTGTTTATGGTGATTAGATTGATGATCCTTGCGTATAGATCGACTTTAGATAGCTCACGGATGATCTTAGCGGGCGTTGCCTATTATATTTTATTCCACTTCATTTTAAATGTAGGGGGTGTCAGTGCTTTGATTCCTTTAACAGGCGTTCCTTTACTGTTCATCAGTTCAGGAGGATCCAGTACCATATCGATCATGATCGCTTTAGGGATCGCTCAACGAGTCATCTCTTTAGATAGAACTAAGGTAAGCCCATGAGGATCATCGCAGGAACCTATCGTTCACGCTTGATCAAAGCGGTTGAAGGACAATCGACGAGACCTACACTGGATAAAGTAAAAGAAGCCTTGTTTACTCGATTAGGACCTTCTGTTTCAGGCAAATCAGCTTTGGATCTTTTTGCGGGAAGTGGAAACATAGGACTAGAAGCCATCTCAAGAGGGATGAGACCAGTCGTCTTTGTAGATGGGGCCATCGCAGCGATAAAAGTCATCCATGAGAATATAAAAGCGTTAGGAGTCCAAGAAGGGTCTCAAGTCTATCGAATGGATGCCTTTTCTGCCTTAAGATATCTCAGTAAGAAGGAAATCAAGTTTCATTTCGTTTATCTAGATCCACCTTATCTAAAGGTCGATCTCACACAAGTCTTAGAAGATTTAATCCACTATGATTTGATCACAGAAGACAGTATAATAGTGATAGAAAGTCCCAGTGACGCTCCACTCATTCATCATTTAGCCTATGATCTCGAAAAAACATCGGTGTATGGCACGGTTGCCTTACACACGTATAGGAGGAAACATGATTAAAGCACTATATCCTGGATCTTTTGATCCCTTAACCAATGGCCATTTAGACGTCATCAAAAGAGCCTCTGCGATCTTTGATGAACTAGAAGTCGTCATCATGAACAATCCCAATAAGGCTTTTACCTTTAGTGTAGAAGAACGTATCGCGATGATCAAAAGCATCATTACGAAGTTTCCTAATGTGACAGTCTCAGCCCAAAGTGGATTGACTGTCGATTATGCGCAAAGAGTAGGTGCCAGTGTTTTAGTCAGAGGCATACGAGCCGTTATGGATTATGAATATGAACTTCAACAAGCTACAGCCAATATGATCTTGAATCCTGCCATAGAAACGGTCTTCCTTTTGACCCATCCTCAATGGTCCTTCTTATCATCCAGTGTCGTTAAACAGGTGGCTCTTAATAAAGGAGATCTCACAGGTTTTATTCCTCCTGAGATCAAAGATGTGATTTTAGCTAAGTATAAACTATGACCTTCGGGTCTTTTTTTAACACAATTGTCCATACATTTTTAGCACTTAACACTTGACAGTGCTAAATGAGTTGCTATAATATTAGCAGACCCCATCAAGGAGTGCTAAGGAGGTTGGGCATGTTAACAGAACGTTTAATCGAGATCCTCGGTGCCATCGTCGAAGAATACATCCAGAGTGCCGAACCAGTAGGCTCTAAAACACTGATGGAGAAATATAGGTTGCCTTATTCATCGGCGACCATCCGAAATGAAATGAGCGATCTTGAGAATTTGGGCTATCTAGAA